>JAUXCD010000153.1 GCA_030619085.1 Candidatus Zixiibacteriota bacterium | reverse complement strand
TTAATGGCACGATCGTGCCAACAGCGACCGAGATCGTTCCGACGATGACAGGATTTGACGGTGAGGTGCTGGCCATAACAATCCCAATGAGGGATTTTATCGAGTTCTACGGCGCCTTCCTTGACACAGTGGTGGAAACATACTCCGTAGCGGGAAGTTTCTCCGACGAGATCCCGTTTGTGACCGAGGGTGCAGTAACTCTGAGAGGCCATCTCAGCGGCGATGTGAACCTCGACGGGATCGTAGATATTTCCGATATCACCTACCTGGTTGCCTATATATTCGGCGGCGGGCCGGTTCCTCGGTCGCTGTTGACGGCCGATATGGACGACAGTGGGGCTATCGATATCTCCGATTTGACCGGCTTGATTGAGATGGTGTTTTAAGCAGCTTTGAGATATTCTGGAAGTTTATACAGGCCCGCCGGCTCGACGAAGTCGGCGGGCTTTCTTTTTGTTAGGTGCGGTGGTGCTGACTGGGGCGTTAACTGCGACCGGATTTACCGGCAGGGTTTGACATTGGCGCCAAGCTTCCGTTAATTGATAGTGTGCTGAGAAAAGTAACGAACACAATCGTCAGGCACGCTTTGCTGGAATCGGGTGATTCCGTGCTGGTGGCGCTTTCCGGCGGACCGGACTCGGTCGCCCTGCTGCACCTTTTGTCGCGCCTGTGCAAGCGTATGAAGCTCGAGTTGACTGCGGTCTATATCAATCACCAGATTCGTCCGGCGGCAGCGAAAAAAGAGGAGAAGTTCTGCCGGGGGCTGTGCGAAAAGTTGAACATACCGCTGGAGCTGGTCTCGGAGGATATCCCGGCTATGGCCAAGGTCAAAAAGAGAGGGCTGGAGGAGACGGCCCGCGATTTCCGGTATCTCACTTTCGACCGGCCGGCCGACAAACACCATTGCCGCCGAATCGCGGTGGGGCATCACGCCGATGACCGGGTCGAGACGGTACTGTTTCGGTTGCTCCGGGGTACGGGCCGAACCGGCCTGGCCGGCATGCCGATCAGCCGCGAAAGGATAATCCGGCCGCTGTTTTACCTGACCAAGGATGATGTCCTGGATTATCTCAAAAAGCATCGGCTCGATTACTGTGTGGATCAGTCCAATGAAAGCTCCGATTTTAAGAGGAATTACATTCGTAACCGGTTGTTGCCGACGATCCGGAAGAATCTCAATGCCAGGGTTGATGCCGCTATTCTAAATTTGGCTGAAACCGCCGGAGATGAAGAGGCGTACATGGAACAAGTGGCGCGGCGCCTCCTGAGAAAGTCGGCTTCCGTAACGCCCGGTGGGAAGTTTGAGCTTGATTTGAATAGTTTCAACAGTTATGATTTATGGGCTCGGCGGCGGATTGTAAGGTATTGTATCGCAGAGCTTTCGAACAGCCCTTACCCGCCTGACAAGGTGGTGGTTGACCGCCTGATTGAGTTGGCTGAGAAAGACGGTCGGGGTATGAGTTTGCCGGGCAATGTCCAGGCGGTTCAGGCTGGCCACAAGCTCGTGCTCCATCGACGCGGCCGAGTTAGTTTTGAGCAGCCTCTTGAGGTTGGCCGCCGATGTCGTCTTGAGATGCTGCGCCTGGATTTCAAGGCCCGTGAAATCAGCCGGGAGGTTGACAAGGTCTCCAGGGATAAGCGCTCGCGGATTGTGATGCTGGATGCCGACAAAGTCGAGCCGCCGTTGACTGTCCGTAATATCAGGCCGGGCGACCGCTTCGTTCCCCTCGGGATGACGGGATCGAAGAAGGTTGGTGACTATCTCACCGACCGCAAACTGGACCGGGTCTACCGCGACGAGGTGCCGGTGGTGTGCGATCACCGGGGAATTGTCTGGCTGGTGGGCTATGAGATTGCCAGTAGAGTGAAAATTGACGATAAAACGCGGAAGGTATTAGAGATTGGGTGCACTCAAAGAAGACAAAGCTCGAATTCTCCCGTTTGAGCTATTGCTGGACCAGAACACTATCGCCAGGAAGGTGAAGGAATTGGGCAAGCAGATTACATCGGATTACACACATGAAGTACCGGTGCTGCTGGGAGTCCTGAAAGGTTGTGTTGTTTTTCTCACGGATTTGATGCGTGTCATCAAACTGCCACTGGAAATCGAGTTTGTTTCAGCGGCTTCTTATCGCAAAGGGATGCGTAATTCGGGCGACGTTGTTCTGGGCGGTGCCTCCACGATCCCGTTGAAAGGGCGGCATGTGCTCATTGTTGAGGGCGTGGTGGACACGGGCAGGACGGTATTGACGATCCTCAAGGAAATCAAGAAGTTGGAACCCGCTTCGGTGAAAATTGTTACGCTCTTAGACAAACCCGCCAGTCATCAAAGCCGACTGCAACTCGACTACAAGGGGTTTAGCATTGGCAATGATTTTGTCATAGGCTACGGACTGGATAATACTCAGCGCTATCGTAACCTGCCGTTCATAGGGAGAGTTGTGGATTCCTAAGTTTTGCGTTTTGGGGCCGATAATTCTGAATAAACCGGCCTTTCTTGTGTAAAAGTAAGTGATTACGAAATTAAGTAGACTGGAGCTTAAGTGACTGATTCTCCGAAAAAGACCAACAGGGGCAGAGGCCCGGTGAAGGGAAAAGATAACAAGCAAAAAGAGAGCATGGGATGGCGTGGCACCGGCCGTTCGATGATGTTCTGGCTGGCCCTGTTCATGATCGTGTTCATTGCCTACACGTATTACTCCAGTTTCAGTCAGGATATGGCCGAGATCACCTACACCGAGTTTCTCGCCGAGATGAATCGGGAGAATGTTCTGGAGGTCTCGTTCACCGAGCAGGAAATTAACGGCCGCCTGCGCGACCCGCAGGTATTCGGCTCAACGAACTCGACCAAGTCTTTCGCGAAGTTCAAAACACGCATTCCGTTCCCTGATATAAACTACGATCTGGTTAACCGTCTGGAGCAAAGCGGCGTCACAATCGCCGCCAAGGTCAAGGGACCGGACATGTTTTCCATTCTTATTTCCGTGGCCCCCTGGATTTTCCTGGTGCTGATCTGGCTGTTTTTCATTCGCCAGATGCAGGGTGCGTCGGGACCCAAAGGGTTGTTCTCTTTTGGAAAGAGCAAAGCCAAGCTGCTCACTGACGAACGGCCGAAGGTGACTTTCAAGGACGTGGCCGGGGCCGACGAGGCCAAGGAAGAACTCGAGGAGATTATCGAATTCCTCAAAGAACCGGGCAAATTCCAGCGGCTGGGTGGCAAGATACCCAAGGGTGCCCTGCTGTTGGGGCCTCCGGGAACCGGCAAAACCTTGCTGGCCCGTGCCGTCGCCGGTGAGGCGTGCGTGCCCTTTTTCTCTATGTCCGGCTCGGATTTTGTCGAGATGTTCGTCGGCGTCGGCGCCAGCCGCGTACGTGACCTGTTTGACCAGGGCAAGAAAAACGCCCCGTGCATTATTTTCATCGATGAGATCGACGCTGTCGGTCGGCATCGAGGCACCGGTCTCGGTGGCGGTCACGACGAGCGTGAGCAGACACTCAACCAGTTGCTGGTCGAGATGGACGGCTTTGAATCCAACGAGGGTGTAATTCTCGTTGCCGCCACGAACCGTCCGGATGTCCTCGACCCGGCGTTGCTTCGTCCCGGCCGCTTTGACCGTCAGATTATTGTGGCGATCCCTGATGTCAAGGGTCGCGAAGGTATCCTCCACGTACACACGCGCAAGATTAAGATGGCCGACGATGTCAACCTCTCCGTCCTGGCCCGCGGTACACCGGGCATGTCGGGCGCGGATTTGGCCAACATGGTTAACGAAGCTGCTCTTTTGGCCGCGCGACACAACCGTGATTCGGTCACGGATGAAGATTTCGAGGAAGCCAAAGACAAGGTGCTGATGGGTTCAGCCCGTAAATCAATGGTCATCAGCGATGAAGAAAAGAAAATTATCGCGTATCACGAAAGCGGTCATACGCTGGTGGCTAAATTCCTGCCCAATGCTGACCCGATTCACAAAGTTACAATCGTACCGCGAGGCATGGCTCTCGGTACGACGCAGTCGCTGCCGGTTGATGAACGCCACACACTCTCGCGCGGGTACTTGGAAACGACCCTGGCGGTGCTCTTGGGTGGCCGGGTAGCGGAGCTGATCGTTTTCAATCAACTCGATACCGGCGCCGGCAACGATCTTGAAAAAGCAACCAAACTGGCCCGTAAGATGGTCTGCAACTGGGGAATGTCAGAGAAAATCGGGCCTATCACCCTTGGCAGGACTGAAGAGCACCTGTTCTTGGGCAAAGAGATTCAGTCAGGCAAAAACTACTCCGAGGCGACCGCCCAGTTGATAGACTCCGAGATCAGGGCTTTTGTCGAGGCAGCCGAGGCGCAGGCCATGAAGATTCTGACCAAGCACGTCGATGACCTCCATAAACTGGCCAAGGCGCTTCTGGAGCAGGAGATTGTCGATGGCAAGGAGGTGGACCAGATAATCGGTCGTGCATCCGGTGACACCGAGCGAGTGGAACCGCCGGTTCCTACTTCGCCCAAGAGTTAGTCAGAGCGTCATTTCAATCAAAAAGCACATTGGGCGCGGCTTCTTCAGGAGTCGCGCCCTTTGTTTTATCTGTCGAACAGTTGGAGGATCAAACCAAGCCGGCATGATCGGCTGTATCATACCTGTGCCGGTGTATGTGGCCGGTGGGGCATCATTTAATCTTGCTTTCGGAAGTGTAATTTATTTAAATGCTTGTGCAATCACTTGATACCTTCAGGGGACAATGTCGAAGCTGATATTAAATCGACTCGCAGCAGCGGGCAAAGTATTCAGGCTCAAAGAAGAGCGTGAATTGGCCATGACACGTCCGCTGGTAATGGGCGTCCTCAATGTCACCCCCGATTCTTTCTCCGACGGCCGGAAGTTTCTGAACGTGTCCGATGCCGTGGAGCACGCTTTGGCGATGGAGAAGGAAGGCGCGGACATAATCGATATTGGCGGTGAATCCAGCCGACCCGGGGCGGAACCGGTCACGGCTCAGCGGGAAATGGAGCGAGTCCTGCCGGTGATCGCCAAGCTTCGCCGATATACAGCTATTCCGATATCAATAGATACTTATAAAGCTTCGACCGCGCGCGCGGCGTTGGCGGCGGGGGCGGATATTGTTAACGATATCTCCGCGCTCAGGTTTGATCCCGATATGACCGAGGTCGTGGCCAGGGCAAGGGTGCCGGTGGTGCTGATGCACATGCTGGGCAGCCCGCGCGACATGCAGGACGATCCCTCGTATGAAGATTGTGTCGCTGAAATAGGTGAGTTTTTCGAGGAACGTATCGCCTGGTGCACCGCTAACGGAATCGACCAGGCCAATATCATCATCGACCCCGGTATCGGATTCGGCAAGAGACTCTCCGATAACCTTGAAATCCTCTCTAAACTGGAAAGTTTCAAGAGATTCTCAGCACCGCTGCTGGTGGGTGCTTCGCGCAAGTCATTCATAGGCATGCTGGGGCAGAGTGACAAACCGGCCATGAAACGAATCGGAGGCTCCATCGCCGCGGCAGTAACAGCCGTGCTCAACGGTGCTGACATCGTGAGGGCTCACGATTTAGAGCAGACCGTGGAAGCACTGCGGGTGGTGGAGGCCATAAGGGAAGGCCTATGACATTGTTCCAGTATAGTTTCATCAAGTTTGGTTTTAAGGACGTGATCGATGTCCTGATCGTGTCATTCATTGTTTACCAGCTTCTCAAACTTATGAAGGGCACCCGGTCGGCCCAGATCATATTCGGTCTGCTCTCCCTGGCCGTGGTTGCTTTTGTCTCGTACTGGTTTCAACTGGAAGCTCTGTCGTGGATGTTCTCCAATCTGGCAACTTTCGGCATCATCTTCCTGATAATCGTCTTCCAGCCTGAACTTCGCAGCATCCTGGCCCAGTTTGGGCAGCAGCGTCTTTTCCGCCGGCTCTTCACGGTTGAGCAGCGTCGCTCTATCGAAGAAATCTCACGGGCCGTCTCACGCCTGGCTGAACTTCGCTATGGCGGTCTCATTGTCCTGGAACGCCAGACCGGTTTGCGCAACTATGCCGAATCCGGCAAAGAGCTCGATGCGGAGCTGTCGATGGAAATGCTGGTGACCCTTTTCACGCCTTACACGCCGCTTCATGACGGCGCGGTCATTGTGTCGGGTGACCACATCGTGGCGGCCGCCTGCTCGCTGCCGCTGACCAACAATCAGCGTTATAGCAAACTCTACGGCATGCGCCACAAGGCCGCTATCGGCGTGTCGGAGTTGTCCGATGCCGTGGTGGTGGTAGTTTCCGAAGAGACCAGCAAGATTTCAATCGCCTACAACGGCATTCTGGATTCCGATATCACTAAGTCGGAATTCCGGGACAGATTAGCATCATACCTGAACCGGCAAACCCCTTAGCAGTCGTTATTTTAGAAAGGCCTTAAACCTGTAAGATTGCTGAGCGCAGTCGGCATTTTTTTACACATTGACAATCAAGTCCAAACAGCCTATCTTGGCCTGCCTGAAGTAACGACTGGTTAAGTTGACGTTTTTTGCACCCGGCGGATTACCTTTTCTGTCGGGGTTTTTTGGCTGGAGAATGAAATTGAGTGCGCTTGAGAACATAAGAAATTTTTCCATCATT
>JAUXCD010000171.1 GCA_030619085.1 Candidatus Zixiibacteriota bacterium | reverse complement strand
GTCCGCCATTTCGGCAATGAATACAGAGACTACATGAGACAGACCAAGATGTTTATCCCGTATCTGTTCTGAGTAACGGATGCGACCGGAATTCCGGCACACTACCGCATAAGTCGTGACGCCTCAACGGTTCGGTACTACCGGACACGCACCGGATCGGGCGGCTTGGGTGTTTTCTTCTGTGGGTTCTTGCTTAACTCCTCCAGAATTGTCTCTATAGCTTTCTCCAGTTGCGGGTCGCGGCCGGCATTCACCAGTTTTGGTGTCATCTCCACCTCGATGTCGGGCGGAACGCCGACATTTTCCACTGCCCACTCTCCCTCTGGTGTATAGAACCCCATGCGGGGCGCGGCCATGCGGCCGCCATCGATCAGGGGCGGGTAGCTATAGATACCCACCAGGCCGCCCCAGGTGGTGGTTCCCACCAGCTTGCCCAGGTTCCGTTTACGGAACATGTGAGGCAGCCAGTCACCACCGGAGCCGGCGCTTTCGTTGATAATCATGACCTTGGGACCGAATATCGATGCTACCGGACTCTCCCAGGAAGAGCCCTCGCGCGTCCCCCAGTAATTCAACAGGGGGCGGTCGAGCATATCGATAAAATAATCCGCGACGGATCCGCCGCCGTTGAAGCGCTCGTCGATTATCACCGCTTCCTTGTCAATCTGGGAGAAGTAGTACCGATTGAAGTAAGTGAATCCTGAGCTCGACGTATTCGGCAGATATACATAGGCCACGCGGCCGTCGGTCGCTTCACTAACCTTTTCTTGATTCCCCTCCACCCAGGCTCGATTGCGCAGGGCAAATTCACGAGCGATGGGGACAACGACCACCGTGCGGGCATCGTCGAGCGATGTTGTTTTCCCGACGGAAATTTCAACCTGTTTGCCCGCCTTGTTCTCGAACCTCTGGTAGATGTTGGTGGGCGCCCGGAGAGGAATGCCGTCGACAGCGAGAATATAATCCCCTTCGGCGACGTTGATACCGGGCTGGGTGAGTGGCGCGGTCAGGTCCGGATTCCAGTTGAGACCCTGATAGATGCGCTTGATGCGGTAGTAGCCATCGACGAGTTCATAATCCGCCCCAAGCAGGCCGACGCCCACCCGGTCAACATCGGGATAGTCACCCCCGTAAAGAAAGTTGTGGCCGATCACCAATTCACTGATCATCTCCCGCATCACGAAATTGAGGTCGTCACGATGCTGCACGTGTTCCACCCAGGGGAGATACCTGGCGTGTACCGCTTCCCAGTCACAGCCGTGCATGTTTTCGACATAGAAGAAATCCCGCTCAATTCGCCAGACCTCGTCGTATATCTGTCGCCATTCCGCGCGCGGGTCGACCATCGTCTCCAGTCCGGCCAGATTCAATTCACCGTCACCGACCTTGTGTTCACCGTCGGCAGCCACGATGCCATAGACAGTGTCCGGGGCGGAATAGAGTATCTCTTTGCCGTCGCCGCTAACGATGTAATTCCGGATACCGGACAGGGAGCTTTTGCTCTCCCGCTTGGACATATCAAAATACTTGAGCGATGACGTTCTTTTCCCGGGTGCCGTCTCCATGTAGAACAGCTTATCGCCATTGGCAACCTGAAGATTGGAGTAGTTCTTGGCTGGTGTGGGAAGGGCCAGGATGCGCTGGTCGAGACCGTCGAAATCGATCTTGACAGTTACCTCGGACTTGTCTGACTTATCCTCGTTATCCTTGTCGTCGTTGTTATCGGATTCTTCGGCATCGTCATCGGCGGACGGTTCCTCCTCGTCGCTTTCCGGGCCAAACGGCGTCTCACTGTCCTCATCCAGAACCACCAGGTACAGGCTGCGCGTGATGCGGTGATCATACGATGACATATCCAGCCATCCGGTTGACTGGGCGTAATCGGTGCTGGCCGTGAAGTACAGATACTTACCGTCACGACTGAAGACAGGGGAGATGGCATCGCTCATGCCGTCGGTAATCTGATGGGTCTGCCCGGACTTCAGATTGTACACGAAAATCGCATGCATGTGATTGGCCAATCTTTTAGAATAGGCCAGCCAGCCGTTGTCCGGCGCCCAGATCGGGTCAAGGGTGTGATGGGGGTGATCGTACGTATCAGTGTCAACCTTCGTCAGAGACTTGGCATCGCGGTCATAAAAATAGAGATTCAGTCGCTTGTCGGTGAAAGCAATCAACTTACTGTTTGGTGACCAGATCGGATTGTAATAAAAGGTTGGTTCCAGATCGATAATTTCGGCTTTTTCGAATTCTCTGGACGATTGTATCATGAGTTGATATTCGCCCGAGGCGTCGGAGAAATAGGCAATGTAATTGCCGTCGGGAGACCAAGCCGGGTATCTGTCACATGTACCGGTCGTGCGGGTCAGGTTGCGACAGTTGCCCTTTTCTTTAGGTACGGTGTAGATATCTCCGCGTGCAGCGAACACGGCGCGCTTGCCGGAGGGAGACACATTCACGAACTCGATTCGACCCTTAACTTTTTCGAAGTGCGGCCTGACGCCGAGTTGGTCGGGAGCTATGGAGATATCGATCGGTTCGGCCCGGCCGGTCGCGATATCCAGGCGGTGCAACCTGCCGCCCTGCGAATAGACGAGCCTTTCGCCATGGCCGGACAGTTCCTTGACGTCGTAGTCATCATGGTGTGTAAGCTGCGCGACCTCGCCGGAGGTCGGAGCATAGCTGAAGACGTTCATGGTATGATTGCGGTCGGAAAGGAAGTAGATTCTGTCGCCGAGCCAGACCGGCCGTGTATCGTTGGAATTTTCTCTTGGGATTTTGGTGGTCTCATATGAATCCAGGTCGGTTATCCAAATTCTGCTGGTGGTACCGCCTCGGTATCGCTTCCAACTCTGGAATACCTCCCGCCACGGGGTATAGGCGATGGATTTGCCGTCGGGTGACCAGGATGCCCGATCGGCCCGGGGCAATTTCACCAGTTGCGGATAGTCTCCGCCAACACCGACTGTGAGCAGCTGGCCGATGGGAGTGGATACGTTGCGTCTGGATCTGAATATGACTCGATCCCCCTGTGGCATCCACCCGCGGACCTCGTCGGCCGCACCGTGGTAGGTCAGCCGCACGGGCAATCCACCCGTGGTAGCGACGACATAGACATCGGTGTTGCCGTCGTAAACTCCGGTGAAAGCGACCCACCGCCCGTCAGGTGACAGGTGCGGGTCAGACTCCACGCCCTGATGAATAGTCAGCCGCCGGGGATTGTCACCATTGTCATCGGCAACCCAGACATCACCGGCGTAGACGAAGGCTATGGTGTTTTCGCCTATTGACGGTTGCCTAAGAAGCAGCGTCGCTGAAAGCGCCGTGGTTGATGTTGTCAATATTATCAGCGCACTGATAAGGACGGTTTTCAGTTGCGTGAATTTGTTATTCATCTATTGACTCCTTTAGTGTACCCGACCGGGTGGTAGTTTAAGCCTGCGAAAGCGTAGATATGAATATCCTGCTTTGCGGACAATGTAACCCGGTGTCGGTAAGAAGGCAAGAGAATAGGTTTAAGGGTTGCTATAGACTTGCCTGATACCATTATGTTTTTGTATGTTACTGCCGATGGGCAATCACCGAATGCGACCAGGATTTCTTCACGATCCGTGCGGAATTCGGCGCGTTCGGATTTTAATCGCGTAATTTACAGGGAGTTGGCCGTATGCCTGAGATGCATATCCTTCAGGATCTTGTACTGATATTCGCCGGTTCGGCAGTAGGGTTGTACGTGTGCACCCGGCTGAAACTGCCGCCGATAGTCGGCTTTCTCTTGGCCGGCCTGGTGATGGGGCCTTTCGGATTTGGTCTGGTCAAGTCGATGCACGATGTAGAGGTGCTGGCCGAGATCGGGATCGTCCTGCTTCTGTTCACGATCGGTATTGAGTTCTCGATCAAAGATTTGCTGCGGTCGAAGCGGGCGGTGCTTCTGGGCGGCTCGCTGCAGGTTGTGTTGACGATTGTCATTTCGATGGTGCTTTCGCTTCAGTTCGGGTTTGCCCCCAACCAGGCCATCTTCGCCGGTTTCCTGGTGGCTCTGTCGAGCACGGCCATTGTCCTGCGCACGCTCCAGGACCGCGCCGAACTCGACAGCGCTCACGGACGTCTGTCGCTGTCGATACTCATCTTTCAGGACATTATCATTGCCCCCATGATAATCCTCACGCCGCTTCTGTCAGCAGGCTCCGAATACATGACCGGCTCGATTGTTTCCCTGGTACTGAGGGCGCTGGCGGTGGTGGTCATGGTAGTGGTGCTGGCGCGCTGGGTGGTCCCGATGGTACTGCAAAGCGTGGTACGGACGCGAAGCCGGGAGCTTTTTTTGTTCAGCATTGTCTTGATATGCACAGCCGTGGCCTGGGCCACCAACGAGCTCGGGCTGTCACTCGGCCTGGGGGCATTCCTGGCCGGTCTGATCATCTCAGACTCCGAGTACTCCCTGACCGCACTGGAAGGTATCATGCCGTTTAAGACCGTGTTCACCGGCTTCTTCTTTGTGTCAATAGGAATGCTTCTCGATACATCGTTGGTGCTCAGTCAGCCGCTGGCGGTGTTCGGCCTGAGCGCAGGCGTTATGCTGGTTAAGGGGATTATCGCCGCGGGCGTGGCCCTGATGCTGGGTATGTCCTCTCGTACGGCCGTCATCGCGGGGTTGTCACTAAGCCAGGTGGGTGAGTTCTCTTTCATTCTCTCCCGCGTTGGCCTGTCAAACGACCTTATCAGCCAGGACACCTATCAATTGTTTCTGGCGTTCGCTGTGGTCACCATGGCAGCGACACCGTTCATAATCAATATCGCGCCGCGCCTGGCCGATGCCATGACTCGTTGGCCGGGGTTGCGTGCGTTCAAGGAAGGCTCTTACCGTCACCTGAAGGACCCCGCAGGACAATTTCAATCACTCAGCGACCACCTGCTGATAGTCGGGTATGGTCTCAACGGCCAGAATGTCAGCCGTGCAGCGCGGGCCACCTCCATTCCACACGTTATAATAGAACTGAATCCAGACACGGTCAGACACTTGCGGGCGACCGGCGAACCAATTATCTATGGCGATGCCACCAGCGCCGAGACACTGCGTCGGGTAGGGATAGATAGGGTGCGAATCGCCGTGATCGCCATATCAGACCCGACCGCCTCCCGTCGCATTGTGTATCTCATTAACCGGGAGAACCCTAACGTCCATATCATCGTGCGTACCCGTTTTATTTCGGATATGAAAGCGTTGCTGGATCTGGGGGCGCAAGAGGTAATTCCTGAGGAGTTCGAAACCTCGGTGGAAATCTTCGGGCGCGTTCTGAGCAAGTATCTTGTTCCGCGCGATGAAATCGAGAAGTTGGTGGGAAAGATTCGCTCCAACAGCTACCGAATGTTTCGAAGTATCAGCAGGGACGGCTACCAGGTGTCCGACCTGCAACTTTCCGGCCTCGAGATCAACTCGATTCGGGTCGACCAGACCTGTGAACTGGCGGGGTGGACGATTGCCGAGGCGGATGTGCGCCGGAAGTTCGGTATTACGATACTGGCCGTGATGCGCGGTGGAGAACTGATTGCCAATCCGGACAGCGATGTGATGCTGCAATCGGACGACGTCCTCTATGTGGCCGGAAAGCACGAACATTGCACCCGGGCGGTGCATGCCCTGGGCGAATCACGGTAGTCGAACTGAGACCAGTTTGCTATTTGGGACGTGCCCGACTTGACCGCCTATTTTACGGATGGGCAGCCTCGGACCATCTGCCGCCCACGGAATAATGTCGATATACTGGCAAACTCAACTACTATCCACCTTCAGCAGAATAAAGTGCGGAAACATATCGTCAAATGTGACGATTATTCAGTAACCGAATTATGTAGACTATATTTGCCAAATAGACCTTGTCAAATGTTTTAATATGGCTGATATTCTCTTAAAAGGAGAATTATACCAATGATTGACGTTATTGACACTAAAATACTGTCGATTCTTCAGAAAAACGCCAGATTATCGAACGCTCAGATCGCGCGGGATATAGGTCTGGCGCCATCGGGGGTTCTGGAGCGCATTCGCAAACTGGAGAAGCGGGGCATAGTCACGGGTTATCACGCCTGTCTG
>JAUXCD010000124.1 GCA_030619085.1 Candidatus Zixiibacteriota bacterium | reverse complement strand
TTTCCTAATACTCGGTGTGTTCTTCGTGCTGTATGCTCTTCTAAGGAGGTTGTTTGCTGACATGAGCCTGACCAAAATAATTGCCATCTTTGTTGGCGCAATACTGATTATCGGGACTTTTTCCTATTCGTTGTACAACAGCAAAGTCGATCTGGGGGAGAGGCTGGTAACGGTGATTATCGAACGCGGGGACGGCTTTAACAAAGTTGCCGATGAATTGCTGTCCGCTGGGGTGGTCGATTCCAAAATCATGCTCAAACTCCCAGCCCGACTCAGAGGACTGGACAAGCGCCTGACCGTGGGACGCTATGATTTTACCGGCGAGAACTCTTGCCGCTCGGTCTTGGACAAGCTGTCCAGCGCCGATTTTCTGAAAATCAAGGTGACGGTTCCCGAAGGGACCACTATCTGGGGAGCAGCCTCGATTTTGCGAAAGCAGATGGATCTAGACAGCGCCCGGGTTGTGGCGTACAATACCGACTCGGCTTTTCTGGCCGAATTCAAGATTCCCTGCCTGGAGGGGTATCTTTACCCTGAAACTTATTTTTTTCCATGGGGCAGCAGCGCCAAAAGCATCCTTTTGGAGATGATCGACCTTTTCCACGCCAGCACCGACAGCATCTGGCCCGACGATATGGTCAACGGTCTGAGCCATCACGAGGTTATTATTCTTGCCTCGATTATCGAAGCGGAGACGAAACTTCCCGGCGAGCACGGCAAGGTGTCATCGGTGTATAACAATCGCTTGTCGCGAGGAATAAAGCTCGATGCCGACCCGACCGTGATCTACGGCCTGGGTGGCCTTGACCGGCCGCTGTGGACGCGTGACCTTCAGAAGCAATCCCCTTACAATACCTACATGAACAAAGGCCTGCCGCCGACCCCTATTAACTCGCCCGGTCTGATATCTATAAGAGCAGCTCTTAGTCCGGAGCAGACCGATTATCTGTTTTTTGTGGCTGACAATAATGGCGGGCATGTGTTTTCGCGAACCAACGCCGAGCACAACCGGGCCAGACAGCGCATTCGCTCACAAAGTGATTCGGGGAAATAGTTTCTTACAGGGCAGCTTCAGTCAGCTTCTTGTCGACCATAGCCGCCAGTTGAGCGGCGATACCATCGAACAACCCATCCAGGAAATCCGAGAATGCCTTCGGCCTCTGGGAACTGTAGCCAATCAAACCGACCACCTGTCCCCGGACCGATAGCGGCTGCAGGACAAACGAGGCTGAGGAAGGATTCAAAAGCAGTTTCTGCTCAAAGAAATTGCCCTCAAACGACGAGGTTGACAAGTTGCCGTACACTCGGCTGCTTCGAGCTACTTGTTCAAACAGCGATGATTCGATGGGCAATGTCAACGCCAGCCCGGTCCGAACGCTGCCTTTTTCCCAGGTGGAGATAGCCGCCAGATGGTTGGTCTCTTCCTGGCGGAGCACCAGCACGCCTTTGTCAATTGCATAGCGACAGCGAATCGCCCGGGTCAACTCGGCGAAGACGTCCGAGAGATTAGCGTTTTCTGACTTAGGCGATTTCAGTTTTGACCACAGGTTGGGAAGTTCCTGCGGGAATTCGTTTGGATCGATATTGAGTCTTCTGGCCATATAATAAGAATCTCTTGTTTGTATTTAGCTTTCCACGGTTTCACGCGCCAGGTTGTACTTCTTTACCTTGCGCCATAATGTTGTACGTCCAATTCCCAGTTTTTGCGCAGTTTGAGTGAAATTCCAGTCATTTTCTTCCAGTGCCTTGGCAATTACCGTTTTCTGATTGTCCGCCAGCAAGCCCTGACGGCCTTTTAGGGTCATTTTTCTCACGGGTTCTGCGGTCTGGTTGCCGATTTCCATGAAGCCGACAAACCGTATATCGGCGTCATCGATCTGACCGTTGCGGCACAGCCCGGCGGCCCGTTGCAACGCATTTTCCAGTTCACGAATATTGCCGGGCCAACTGTGCGCATACAGTTTTTGCAGAGCCTGATGGGTAATGGTGAGCGGACCGCAACTGAGTTGAGTCGATATGCGCCTGAGGAAATAATCCACGAGACTCTCAATATCTTCAGTTCTCTCCCGAAGAGCCGGTACTGCTATAGGGTATACGTTCAGATGTTGCAACAGTTCGGTCCGAAGGGCGTCTTTTCTGACCATACTGTCAAGATCATCGTCGCCGGTGACGATCAGGCGAAGGTCAATTTTCTCGCCGGTCGCACCGTCAGGCTGCGGCAACCGGTAGTCTTTCAAAAATTCGGCCAGGCGAAGTTGCACCGGCTGAGGCATGAAGTTGATTTCGTTTATCAGAAGCGTACCACCATCGGCCCGCTTGAGCGCGGACGTAACCGAACCGGCGCCGAAAAGCTCCGTTTCAATCGTTGCGGCGGTCAGGGCGGCGCAGTCGACACTGATCAGGGCGGCGAACCGACGGTTCGAGTGGTGATGTATCGTCTTGGCGATCAGTCTCTTGCCAGACCCACCAGGGCCAGTGATGGCGATCGTGATATCCGTGGGTGAGACTCGCGCGATAGTCTCCCTGAGTGCCATAACCGGCTCCGATATCCCGATAAGGTTATCGAACCCGAATGACATTGCCACCTGGCTGCGCAGGTTCTCCAACTCCCGTTTCAAATGGCCGTACCTGATGGCCCGGTTGACGGTGTTGAGCAAGTGAATTTTTTCGGCCGATGGCGCAGCGATGATGATGTCCTGACTCTTGATCTCATCCTCTAGTAAGTCGGAATCCGTCAGTATCAAAAGCTCTGTGCAGGAGTAGCTTGCCCGGAGTCGTTTCAGGTCTTTTCGAGGGAGAGAGTCCTTGCCCGGTTGATGCCAGACCACGAGGTCAGGTTCACCGGAGGCTGCCGGTGACTTTTCGGTCATCTCGGCGCGCACGACCGTGTAACCGGACTCGCTCAGCGCCTGCAGAAGTTTCCGGCAATCGGTGTCAGGATCGCTGACGAGGACAATGCTGCTCTTTTTGTTCTTATTGTCTGGTCTCATTTATCTGCTGGTATTGGTCGCAATAGTGATTTCGGTTATGAGTTTCTGGTCTCTCTCGGCCCGGCGATGAGAAATGTCCGCGCCGAGTATCCGGGCCAGTCCGGTCGCGAATTCATCCCACCCGCCGTTGAAGGCCGGCTCTGATTCCGCGCCGTTGACGGCAGTGGCAAACCGGACGGTGATCAGCGAGCCGCTGTTGTGCTCGGCAACCGTAATGGTAGTGCTTCTGGCGGCCGGCGTCCCGGCGCCGTGCGCGGAAAGAGTCGCCTCGAACAGGTTGCGATAGCTGTTGGCTTCCGCCTGGCAGTACAGTTGCGGGGCATGTTTGATCAGCCGCACCGGGTACTCCGGCTCCAGTCCGGAAGTTGTGTTGCTGACGGCCTGATCGAGTTCATAGAGCAAATTCACCCGGCGGCGAGACTGACTACCGGGTTCGAGAACCCATTGAAGTTCATCGATATTGCGCAGCATGTTGTCATTTTTGTCAGAGTCGGCAGCTTGACCGGAGGCAGTCTTTTGCCCGACCTGTTCGCGAAGTTTCTGCAACAGGAAGGTGGCCAGATGAGCATTGTCGCTGTCCGGCCGCGGGGCGCTTTCGACCGTTACCACTGACAGGTTGAGGTCGCCTTCGGCCATGTTCCGTATTTGCAGTTTCTTGTCGAGTATAAGGTCGCTCAGCGCCTTCCTGGCTTGTGAAAACTCCGCATCGATCAACCGCTTCTCGTCTGCATCGCACTGCTCTGCGGCGGACGGGTTGAGATATAGAAGTCGTCCCGAAGCCCGGTTGATGACCAGCAGGGGTGTCTCGGGATCGTCCGTATTGCCGAGTTTTAGCACACTCGCCTTGGCAGCGGCGTAGGCCTGCCGAAAACAGGCGGCTGTGTTCATAAAGCGATTCTCTATTTGAGGTTCTGAAATGATCGGCTCCGGTCCGAACAGTCCAAAGACGATGGGACTGTCGGCCTCGGGGTTGATCACGGCGGTCATAATCTTGTAGCGATGCGTATCGCGTGATGTAGTCGGGCAAAACAGGTGTGTGAATATAGCCGTGGTCTTCTGTCGGATGGCGGTCTCGATCAACTCATACGGAAATAACGGCACATCTTCGGGGTGAAGATATTGATTGCCGTGGATGAGGAAAGTAATTGATTTGTGCGGTGCGAGGCGGTCGAGAAATAGCTTTTCGCTGTCGGCCAGCCAGCCGCGAAGCAGCAGACCAAGCATCATCGACGGCACGGCTGCAAGTCCCGGTTCGCTTACCGCTGTGCGATTGTCGCCGAAACGTGACTTCGTTTCGCTGTGAAATCGCGCTGTGTGAGCACTCTGTGCGGACGGGAATTGCCCCATCTGCTTCGGTTCATATTGAAACTGTTTTGTTACCATTTCATTGTCCATTGTTCCATTTTGATACATTTATTCATTTTATCGGTCCGGACGGTTTTTACTTTAGCAACTGGTCTCAAGGGCGATGCCACTGTTGTCTGCGCCTTGCCCCGTTTTTTCTTGACACGCATAGTCACTTGCCATAAATTGACTTATGCCGCTGGAAAAAGCACAGGTGGAGCATATCGCTCATCTCGCCCGCTTGAAATTGTCACCCGATGAATTAGAGAAACTGACCCTTGAAATGGCGGTCATAATAGATTACTTCGAGCAATTGCAAATGGTTGACACCGATGGTGTTGAGCCACGTGACCAGTTTATAACCGCGGAAAACGTCTTCCGTGATGATACGGTGCGCCCTTCTCTCAAGCAGGGGCAGGCATTGGGCAACGCGCCGGAGAGCGACGGGAAATTCTTCCATGTCCCCAAGGTGATAGGCTGATGTCCACACAGGTGATAGCTGTTATCCCGGCACGGCTTGGTTCCAGGCGGTTTAAGCGTAAGGTTCTTCACCCTTACCAGGATAAGCCGCTTCTTTTTTATGTGTGGGATTCCATTCGGAAATCGCGGAGAATCGACCGGCTCCTCATTGCCACGGATTCGAAAGAAATTATGGCAGCCGTCTCTGATTTTGGCGCCGAAGCAGTGATGACATCGGCTCGCCTCAAGACCGGCACGGATCGTATGGCCGAAGTTGCCCGCCGCGTTAAAGGTGATATCTACGTCAACGTGCAGGCTGACAATATCGGTTTAAAAGCATCGGTGCTGGACCGTATGATCGATAAGTTCACAGCGCAGAAGTCTGTTGGGTTTGGCACGATGGCGCGGCGAATCGGCTCCGATGACGAGTTGTTTGACCCCGACAAGGTCAAGGTCATTTTCAATCGCCGGGGTGAGGCACTGTGGTTCTCTCGTTTCCCTCTGCCGTATCTTCAGGGAGCGGTGAAAAGGAACCGGGCGCGGCAATTTGTGTTCTGGGAACATATAGGGATTTATTTCATGCGGCGGCCGGCCCTTCTGCAGTTCGCCCGATGGGGCCGCTCAGACCTGGAGAAGGCGGAGTCGCTGGAGCAACTCCGGGTACTGGAAAACGGCGCAAAAATGGCTGTCTATCCGACGACCATGAAGACGGTGTCAATCGACTCACCGATGGATCTGGAAAGAATACCAAGTTTGAGATAGAGGTATGTAATGAGCAAATCTGCTAAGTATATTTTTGTAACCGGAGGAGTGGTTTCGGCCCTTGGCAAAGGCATTTCCGCGGCCTCAATCGGCCTGTTGCTGCAACGTCGGGGTCTCAAGGTCTGCAACGTCAAGTTTGATCCCTACCTGAATGTCGACCCGGGGACCATGAACCCCTACCAGCACGGAGAAGTCTATGTGCTAGATGACGGTGCCGAGACGGATCTCGACCTGGGCCATTACGAGCGCTTCTTGGACCAATCGCTGAGCAAAGACAACAACGTCACCACCGGTCAGGTCTACAACACGATTATTACCCGTGAGCGCCGGGGCGATTACCTGGGCGCGACGGTGCAGGTTATTCCCCACGTAACCGAAGAGATCAAGTCCCGCCTGAAGAAGCTCGTGCGGGGAGACGAGCCGCCCGATGTGATTATCGCCGAGATCGGGGGAACGGTCGGTGATATCGAATCACAGCCTTACCTGGAGGCGATTCGGCAGATGGGACAGGAAGAAGGCCCGGAGAACACGATGTTTATCCATGTGACGCTGGTGCCGTTCATCAACACCGCCGGAGAATATAAGACGAAACCGACGCAGCACTCGGTGCGCGCGCTCCGAGAGATAGGTATCCAGCCGAATATGCTGCTGTGCCGCTCGGTGCAGAGGATAACCGACGCCCTGCGGCAGAAAATAAGCCTGTTCTGCTCGGTGCCAACGTCATCGGTGATTGCCGCCGAGGACAAGCCGACCATCTATCACGTTCCGATAAACTTCCACGAGCAGCACGTCGATGACATCATCTGCCAGCATTTCGGCTGGGATTTGCCGCAGCCCGATATCAGCGACTGGCAAACGATGGTTGAGAAGATCAACAATCCGAAACGCCGAATCAAAATCGCCATCTGCGGCAAGTACGTGATGCTCAAGGATGCCTACAAATCAATTATTGAGTCATTCGTGCATGCCGGTGTTCACAACGACGCCGAGGTCAATTTGATCTGGGTGTCTTCGGAGGATATCAAACAGAGCGGTGCCGAAAAATTCCTGCACGACTGCGACGGTCTCCTGATTCCGGGTGGATTCGGCGAGCGCGGCGTGGCCGGGAAGATCGAGTCCATCCGATACGTTCGCGAGAATAACATCCCGTTTTTCGGCCTCTGCCTGGGGATGCAGTGCGCCGTGATCGAGTACGCCCGCAATGTTTGCGGGCTGACCGACGCCCACAGCTATGAGTTCTATCACGAACTGAAACATCCCGTCATTCATCTCATGGCCGACCAGGAAGGCGTGACCGAACTGGGTGGCACTATGCGACTGGGAGCGTATCCGTGCGTTCTTACCGAAGGCTGCAAGGCGCATCAGGCGTACGGCTGCGACAGAATCTCCGAAAGGCACCGTCATCGGTACGAACTAAATAATGCGTATCGGCAGATATTGACCGAGCGCGACCTGGTGCTTTCGGGAATGTCCCCGGACAACCATCTGGTCGAGATCGTGGAAATCAAGAACCATCCCTGGTTTGTAGGTGTCCAGTTTCATCCCGAGTTGAAATCACGCCCGACCCGGCCTCATCCGCTGTTTAGGGAGTTTGTCAGGGCGGCTGTCGAATACAATGAGGGCAGGAAAAAGGATAAGGTGCCGGAGATAACCCATTCCTGAGGCGCGGTGAAAAGGCGCCCTTTGTTGAGAAAAAGTTTCAACGCCCACAGATTCGACATCGTTAATATGACGGAACCTTTTGTGGGAGATAAATTAGTGAGATATCTAACATTGCTCGCGGTCGCCGCAATCTTCTGCCTTGCGGGGTGCAATGACGACGATAATAATCCTTCCGGTAGCAGTACTAATACCGTGGTGGTAGCGCCGGGATACACCGGGATTCTGGAATACAGACGACTCGAAAACTGGTACAGGATTGACCGCGAGGATTCGGTGACGCTGACTATCAGCCAGGACATCTATACGTTTGTTCATCACAACGACAACACCAGATTGTGTGATACCCAGGGTGATGTAGTTATCAATACCCAGACCGGGTTTATGACGTTTTACCCAACCAACAGTAATCTTGCGAGGGTATCCTGTGACACGCTGCGAATTCCGATTGGAGTGTTCAACGCCCAGTTCACCGATACCAGTCTCACCCTGGACACCTCGCGAGTTGTCAGGAATTCCCTGGGGGTGGTGATTGATACGGTGTTCTATGATTACCGCCTGAAGGCGGTGTCGGCTACATCAGTACCCCGGCTTTGAAGTCCCTGAGGAGAATACTTAAGTTGAGATAGATCGATACTACCGCATACACGCCCAGCGCATACCTGCGCCACCGCGAATTGATATTGTCGGCAATCATGACGAACAGGGGGAAGGCCACGACAATA
>JAUXCD010000229.1 GCA_030619085.1 Candidatus Zixiibacteriota bacterium | reverse complement strand
TTTGACAGAGCCGCGCGGGCAGCGTCTTCCATCGGTTCGTTGGAGTAAGCCCCCATGCCACCGACCAGCGGTACGTCTTCAACCATAGTGCCGCCCAGAATCCCGGCCTTCCAGTGCTTGGTTTCGGACTTGACGGTCTTGGCCTTAATTATCCTGCGGGTGCGAACGTCAATCAGCTTGATCTCCATCGCCATCTTAGCCTTTTTGGAAGTCGCGCCAATAGCCCCGAAAGTTTTTTTCTTGGCCGCACCCAGAAGACCGCCGCCGCCGCCGGCGTTCGGCTCAAAAGTTGTGATAGCGCCGGTGATGAGAATGTCAGCCCCCTCCATAAGTCCCTTATCTGCGCCGCGACCTTCTTCGACATACCCGGACTGGCCCAGATCGATTTCGTCGATCAGTTCATCCACCTCTTCCTTGTTGGCCAGCACGATAAAGTTATCGCTGTTTGTCAGGGCTGTTGACAGCATCTCACCGATACCCCTGGCCATGGTGCTCGAGCACTTACTTGCCTTGGACTTGATTTTGCCCACCGTGATGCGTGCCTTATTGCCCTGATAGTTTACTATCTCCTCGGCACTAACCAGCGTCCAGGTCATCAGACAGATGACGCCGACCAACACGATCAGGAGACTCCTCATCTTTGTTCCAGAGGACATAACTCTCCTCCTTTATTATTCGTTGATATTTGGTTAATTACTGTGTCTTCAAATGATAAGTGAACTGTTCGTAAATAACACCACCGGACATGACAGTCAACATTATAATTTTCCCGAAGGCAGGTGAGTTAACAGGACATGATGCAGCTATTTTGCGTTTTTACGGCCGGGCATGAGTCCCGGCCGTATAGCGATCTATGCGTTGTTGCAATTCCCGCAAGAATTGGACTGGGGCTGACAAATCAGCGGCCAGGTCCCATTTTCGACATATCGATCTTCTTGTAATCCTTTGGGACATCAAAAGCGCCTTCGGGCGCGTCTTTTTCAGCGTATTCGAGGACTTTGGTCGTGGTCTTGACCGTCGAGCCCATCACATTGGCTTCAGTGGCGCTTTCCACCGTAACACCCTTGATCTTCTTCATCTCCGTGAGTATGTCCTGGTATCCGGGCATCTGCGCCATGAAGGCACTGCTGATAAGTTGAAACATCTCATAATCCAACTTGATTTCATCTGAGGCCCAGTACTCACCCGTGGTGGTGCCCATCGCCATCGACATCTCAACTGTGTACTTCTTGGCATTCCAGTCCATGATCTTTTTGGTTTCCTCGGTCGGAGTAACCGTCACTTTCATGGAGCCCATCATTCCCTGCATCATCTTGGCGTGCTGTTCCCCTTCTGCGCCTTCCAGTCCCGCCATCTTGGCCATATCACCCAGCGATTCAATCGGCAGTTCGGAATAAGACTTCTTGTTGTGATCAATGAGATAGAACATTCCCTTATCGGAACGCACGATAATGGCCGTGTTATCGGAATTCATCATGCAGGCCATGTCTTTCGCCATCCAGATAGACGAGGTATCATCTCTCGCCGGCTGCGTCTGTCCCATCATTGTCGCCGGATCGGTGTGAGTCACCTGCTTGAGGAATGTAGCAGCACCGCTCGACAGCGGCAACGCCAGGATCACCAGCGCTGCTGTAACCCAGAGACACACCAACGTCTTTCTTGATTTCATCATGATCCTCCTTGAGAATGTTTTCTCGGCGCAAACCCGAAACACAGGTCGTTACGCCTTCACGCGATAATCTGTATTAGTTTTGAATAACCCTTCATCCTGACACTGAGATATAGTAACTGAAGGACAGTTTGGCAAATACTGTTTTTGGGGTTGTTACATCATTTGCAGCAGTTGCAAACGGGTGGATAGTCCCGGCCAGAAGGCGGGCGCTAAGGTCCTGACCTGAAGACCACCCCTGCCGCTTTCTCCTGCAACAAGTTGATTGTATTGTCTTTTAAAGACTTACTCACATACCGGGGCCGGACCGCCGCCGAAGAGATAGTCTGCCATATAAGTGATATCGGAGATATTGACTCCGACCGAACCGTCAACATCGGCCGCTTCTATCAGTGGCGGACGCGCTCCACCGGCGAAAAAATAGCTGACCAGGTACGTCAAGTTCGAGATATCCGGTATGGAACCGTCGCTGGAGATATCCCCACGCCGATTAGGTGTCTCACAATAACCACCCCACGCTATGTAGAATTTACTTTTCCCTCATTCGCATTCCGGATCAGGTCCCCCTCCGAAGAGAAAGCTGGCGTAATACGTCAGATCCGATATATCCACCACTCCGGAGCCGTCCACGTCGGCCGCGTTCTCCATCGGCGGCGGTGGACCGCCGCCAAACATGTAGTCCACGAAATAGGTGACGTCGGAGATGTTCGGCGCCGCCTGGTCGCCATCGATGTCACCGCACACATAGGCGACATTGACGGTCAGGACCAAAGGCTTTTCCACCGTGGCTCCCGCCGCATCGGTAATCAAAGCGGTGAAGTTTATGTCATCGACAACGGCTGGTATCCCTTCCACAAGACCACCTGTCGTCAACTGCAGTCCGCTGCTACTCAGATCGCTATGCTTGTCTGTCCAAAGTAACTCGGCGGTACCTCCGGTCGACAGCAATTGATGCGAATAGGCCTCTCCTTCCGTTGCTTCCGGGAGCGTCTCGGTGGTAATGGCCGGCATCGGATTGATGACTATACTGAACGGTTTCTCCCCTTCGCGCCCTATCTCGTCGACCACGGCGGCCGTAAAACTGATTGTCCCCGCGCCGATGGGCATTCCGGTCAATTGTCCCAGTGATGACAGGTTGAAACCTGCCGGGGTAAGGTCGTCGTATTTATCGCTGAACGTGACCACACCATACCCGCCGGAGGACTGCAACTGGAAATCGTAAGCGATTCCCTCGGTCCAGTTCGGCAGCGCTACCGTAGTCACCTCAGGCGGAGGTTCACACCAATAGCTGGTGATACTGACCGCATCCACCGCGGCCTCGACTGTCGACCCGGCGCTTGCGTCCGCGGCATCGAAGCGAAGGCGCATCTGCGAGCTGGGCGTGACAAAATCACTGACCCAGAAACTACGGGTTTCCCAGCCGCCGTCCATGTCAGCCGCGTTGACCATGTCAACCTCATACCATCGGCCACCATCATTATTGCTGATATACACGGCGAAATATTCGCTAAGCGAAGAACTGGAGTAGCACCAGCGGGCATAGCTCACCAGCGCGTCGCCGCCGGAAGCATCGAACAGTGGTGACCGGAGTATCGTCACCCCGCCACCGATGTCCTCTCCGGGGTCATTACCGGTAACATAGCACATGCCGGAGCCGTCGTAGTCGGAGAAGGGATCGCCATCGGTACCGCCAGCCGATGGTTCTCGGCGTATCCATAGCCCCTCGGTTGCATTACCCTGCACCGACCAGCCCAGATAGTTCTGGAAATCATCCTCAAACGCTACGTCAAGATGTGTAGCTGATCCGACAGCGTATGGGTTATTCTGATCCGGCGCATAGAAGCGGCTGCCACTCGCCTCATCGGCCGATACAAAAAACTTCAGACGAGTTTCGCACGGCAGATCGGGCAGCGGGGCCGTGTATAACCCGCCGCCGACTGCTGGTATTGTCGCCGACACGTATGGCTCATCATCCACGGCGTAATGCAAAAGTACGCTGTCGGGCACCACTACTCCCCCGGCATATTCCTCCACCAAGACATCGAATGTTCCCGGGTTGCCCGGCATCAAAATATCGGGAACACCGGTCGGATAGCTCACCAGCAATTCGGGTTCGGCGATATAGCCGGCATCGACCTGGTAAGCGGTGGCGGCCGTGGTCATGATCATCCGGGTCATGTAATCAAAATTGATATATGAAGTGCTGTCACGAAAAGTATGATAGACATTGGAGAAAATCCGTTCCTGCACGAAGAGGGCGTGATATCCATTCTGGGCAAACGGGTAGTGATCCGAACCGCCGGACTGGCCGGGGAAATATGTCTGGGTTATGTTTATCCCCGAAAGCGAATCGGCCAGGTTGGCCCAAATCTGGGCAAAAGTGTCCTCGCCGGCAAACCACAGATTAGCCTCAGTATCATTTTCGTAATGCCCGATCATATCCATGT
>JAUXCD010000175.1 GCA_030619085.1 Candidatus Zixiibacteriota bacterium | reverse complement strand
GATGGAGATCTTCTCCAGAATACCCATCCCGTAGCCGTCCTGGCCGATAATCGCGGCCGTGTGACCACCGGAGTTGAAACTGGTAAGACCGTCAAACTCACCGGTCGTGCCGGCAAAGATATCGATGTTCATCGTTTCGGCGCCGTTCTGCGGGTCCATGACCAGCGCGGTGGCTCCGCCGTTGTATTCAAAAGTGCTCAGCGAGCCATCCGGGTTGAACGACACATAACCGGTGGCGCCGCCCGTGATAGCTTCATCACCCGTGGTGCTGACAAACCATTCCCACCGATTGGTAGAAATGGACTTGAAGAACTCCACCATCACGGTGTGCTTGCCGCCCTGTGAGTCAAAGACGTTGATGGAGGTTGAGTGCGTGGTCGCAGCGGTATCGATCACCAGTTCGTTACCGGCCGTGGTGGCATTCAAGCCGCCAGCGGCATAAATCGTGACGCCGCCGTCACCAAGACCGTCCAGACCGGTCACCAGCCCGGTGGTATTATTGTATACCAGGTCAAGGGTGGTAACCACCGGTCCGGCGGCAATGCCGGTACCCTGGTCGGGCATGAAGGTGTCCGTTGCCACGAAGGTGGCCGCCGCGCCACCGACCGATGCAAAAGTCGAACCAACGGCTACTCCAAAGACACTGTTGACAATATCATTGGCCACGGAAGTCGATGACTGGAAGCCGTAATCGGCGGTAGAACCGGCCTTATCACGGACAATTTCTATTTCGCCGCCCGCCGTCAATGTCGCCGAAAGGCCCTGGACCTGGTTGATACCGTTGATCAGGTCCTCGACGGTAGCGGTGTTGTTCAACGGTACGGTCAAGGTGGTGCCACCGTCAATCGTCAACGCAAAATTCGAAAAGTCAGTCACACCCAGGCTGGCCAGGGTAGTGGTCAGACCAAGACCACCGACCGCACCGGTGTAGGACGAGTTGAGCGCCTGGCTGCCGGTAATAGTGATCGAGTGAGTGCCTCCAACGCCGTCGTCGGCAATGCCGGAGACGGTGGACACACCACTGTCACCGAGCTGCACCGGGGTGGCTTCGGAGGTCGTAGCACCGGCGTCGATATTATTGGACAGGGTGATCATCTCGGTAGCCCGCGCCGGATCCTGCTGACCGAAAGGCAGCCGGATCGCTTCCACGACCGCCTGCGAGGGAATCTCGCCGGATGAATCGGCCATCTTACCCATCACAAACAGACCCGTGGCCGGGTCAACCATGTTGGAGTTGGCGTCAAAGCCAAAGGCCCCGGCGCGCGTGTAGAACTTGTTATCGTTGGTGTCGCCCAGGATGAAAAACCCGGAACCCTGTAAGGCCAGATCCGTGATCTGACCGGTGGTCTCCAGACCACCCTGCAAAAACAGGTTGTCAATACTGGCTACCTGCATGCCCAAGCCCAACTGAATGGGATTGGTACCACCACTGACCGTGGAAGGTCGCCCGGCCCCTTTAAAGGTCTGGACGAGTGCTTCCTGGAAATTCACCCGGCTCGTCTTGTAGCCGATAGTGTTGATGTTCGCAATATTGTTACCTATCACGTTCATCTTAACCTGGTGGTTTTTCAGACCGGATACACCGGCAAACAGTGATGCCATCATAACTAAATTTCCTCCGTCTGTTCGACAGAGCCTCTCCATCTAAATGGAGGCCAGCTCTTTTGTAGGTTTACTGTTAACATTAGTTTATTCTTTGTTCTCACATTATTACCGCTGAGTCGATCGAGGTGACGATGCCGTCTTGCAGGTTGTCGCGATCGAACACCGTCACCACGGTGCGATTGGAAACCGACACGACGTAAGCCGCCTCGTCATCGAGTATCAGCGTTTCTTTCGAAGCTTTCGATTCCGCTTTGTCAATGGCGTCAGCCAGCTTGTTGAGCTTGGCTTCGTCCAGTTCAATACCCCGCGAGAAAAGCCGTTCGTGGGCGTGCCTGGAGAAACTCACCTCCCGCTCCGTGGCCAGTTCCTTCGAGAACATCTCTTTGAACGAAGAGCTACCGACTTCGGTCCGCGAATTCGCCTGACCCGTTCGTCCGGCGATCTCAATCAGGTTCATCGGACGCTGATAGTTATTGATCTTCATTCCCTGTGCTACGCTCATAACAGTCCTTTGCTCTTCTGCTTCAATCGACTCTTAACTGTCGAATGCGCCCGGCTCACCGATCGCGGTGACATCGCCGAGCGAGATTTCTATTCCGCGCACCTTCAGATAAGCCGCGCCATCCCGGTAGGTGATGGACTCGACCCTGCCAACCAGAGACAAGTCGGGCGTAAAGGATGACCCCGCACCGTCCGTGGCCGTGGCCTGCACTGAGTAATAGCCCTCCTCGACAGTGTTGCCGAGGCTATCCTTACCATCCCAGCTGAGCGAGTTGACGCCGGCCTGGACATTATCCATAGTCAGTTGCCGTATGACACCGCCCTCGGCATCCGTGATTGTCAACGTCACTTCCGACGCGTAAACATTATTGGTGAACGAAATCGTCGGGTCCGTCTCACCATCGACAACAACACCGTCGTAGCCGGCTTTGACGTCCTTTCCGATCAAACCCGCCGCCATGGTGTTATTGATTGACTGCATCTGCAGGTAGTCCCATTCGTTCGAGGAGGCAATGCCGTCGGCGATGTTTTTCATCTGTTCCAGCGACGAGAACTGGGCCAACTGGGCGATGAAATCCTGATCCTCCATGGGATTGAGCGGGTCCTGGTATTCCAGTTTGGTTACCAGCAGCTGAAGGAAATCATCGCGCCCCAGGCTCTGAAGACTTCCGGTCTGTTTGGCCACTCCGTTGGCGTCCGTCGCTATGGGGGATATGAAACTCATATTTGTTCTCTCCTATGCCAGTATATTGATACCGCCGGCGCCTTGATACGTGGTGGCCTGCGGTGATACTCTTATCTGTTGCGAAACCTGCATCGGTGCGTCCTCGCTGGTCGGGTCGATCCCCAAGCGCGACGGCTGCCGACGCCAGTTGGGTCGGCGATGGAAGTAATCGCTGCGTCCGGAGTCGCCGTCCACGGCGACTTCGATAATGTCCACCTTGATGTCGGCCCGATGAAGCTGCTCGACCAATTTGTCCAGACCGGCCTCGACCGCGGTTTTCACCAGCGGGCTCTCCACCAGCAGCCTGGCCCGAAGGCCATCGCTGTGCATGGTCAGGTTCAATTTCGCCGGACCCAGATGTTCCGGATCGATACGGATCGTCACGGTCTTGCCATCCGGTTTCAGCGCTGATTTGATATCATTGGGAAGCACCAAACGAACAGAACTCTTTTCGCTCTTTTCGATCGGCACTCCGTTTTTGTCGGTCAGGATTTCGATGTTCGAGGTCTCGACGATGCGCTCTTTAAGGCGGGTACCCGCTTCGCTGTCAAACAGCTCGGACTTTTCGTCAACCGACCTCATCGCCTGGTTGAATCCGTCGAAAACTTTGCCGCCTTCCGGCAGGCGCGTACCAACACGAGGGCTGTCCGTATCGGCCGGCGTTACCGGCATCGATTCGGTTTCAGGACTTACCTTATTACTCATCGCCGGGGTCAGTTTCGGAGCACTCTTGAAAGCGCGCAGTTGATCTTTATTGAGACGACTCTTTATAAGGAGGGTCTCACCGGCGTTCTCGGCCACGATCTGCACCTGGGCCGTATGCACCCGTCCTGAAGTGCTCTCGACATTCGCCGTGTTTTTGACATTAATAGCCTTTTCAGTGTCACCGACGAACTTGATCTCGACCTCTTTGAGGTTCAGCTTAACCAGAAGATCATCAATGCTCTCGGTATGCGGCAGACCGGTGTTGGGATCGATGCGACCAGCCGTGATTCGGCTCGCCATCGGCAGATTGCCGGCCTTGTCCAAAATTTCAGCCGGAATGACCAGCTTGACGGGAGTCGAGGTTGCATCCGGTCCGGTTACGGTCAGATGCAGCATGTCACCCTTGACGGTGATATCACTGATGGCGTACCGGCCTTCTTCGACGTTGGTCGGTACGAATTCCATGAGATTTTTGATATTCGGATTGAGAACCTCGGCCTGCGAAGGCATCAACGAAGCCAGGTCCCGGTTAAACGCCACGACGTTGTGCTCAGCCGGCATAGCCTCGGCCGAGGCAGCGCCACTATATTCGGAAGTCGCCGCGTTAATAATGTCGCTTCCGGTCTGAACGCCCGGTGCGATGTCCATCAGCATGTTCTCCACCGGCCGGCCGATCCGATAGTCCAAAAGCAACTGGCGTTGGGGGACGTAGGTCGCATTGCCAGTCTCGTTCGGCGCCGGAGCGGACACCGACAGTCTATTAATAGAAGGTAAAGTTGCAGACAAATCGCCCGGAGTGATAAAACCGCCGAGAATGTCTCCAAACAGGAGGCTTCCTTCGGCTGAAGGATCAGCCTGGGATCCGACCGGCATTATCTGGCCAGCGTTGGATGACCCCAGGAGCAAATCGAATATGTTATTACCGGGCTGCATCATCACTATTTCTCTGCAATCGTTATCATCAGTTTGGACAGGCGGGCGGCGCGCTTCGACGGCATCATCGATAAGACCGAGGAGGCGTTCTTGGTCTTCATTCTGGGAAGAATGGAGACTACGGTATTATCATCAAGGTTAGCCATCAACTGCGCCACCGCTCTGGTGTCCATACCATCGTAAAGCTTGGCCAGACTGGCGACTCGCGATGATTCCGCCTGTTCAATTGTCAGTATTTTCTTCGAAATCTTGGCATCGAGCACTTGCTGTTCTCGCTGCTTTGCGTTGAGTTTTTTCTCCCATTCACGCAGACGCTGGTTTTCAGAATCCAGCCAGTTGACGGTTTCCAGCGATTCCGCCACTGACATTCCGATCTGCTCATCCTGCAGGTCTTCCTCGACAGGCTCATAATCGAGAAACGCCAGGTTTTCCATGATGGCGTCGATCACTGTGGGATCGCTCTCGGCCAGGAGACTGTCAGGAATATCACCGCTCGTGGCAGGGGTTGAGGCTGTTTCAGACGGCACTGTTACCGTAGTGGAAGTCTCCGTATCGGCAACCTCGGAATCGCCTTGGGCGAAAAGAAAATAGCTGGCAAAAGCTACTACCATTGTCAGAATCAAGCCGGCTCCGGCAAAAACGACCAGCTTCATGATACCGGTTTTCTTCTCCGGGTTCGCTTCAGCCTGGTCTTTTTGGGACTCGGCGCCGTTTGTATCTTTTTTCTCATCTACCACGTAATTGCTCCAATGCAAAACTACTTTTCCGATTGATACCTAAGCAACGGCCGTGCCATTAGTGCGCAGCCTCTCGCATCACATTGTATAACAACCGCTTGCGGTCGCATCGCGGTGGTCTCTCGCCGACCTTGCGGTGATCTGAGGAGAACTTTTTTCCGTGAGAAAGGGGAAATTAGTTAGCGATTCAGGTGTGTGGAAGATTGGTGATGGAAAACGATATGGTATGGCCGGCAAACACGCCGGCACAGGCCGTATCCGGCCTTCAGGTTACATCAGAAGATCGCCCTCAACATGGTCGCCGAAGGCTTTGGTGACTTTGACCCGGACCACTTCCCGGCCGGTATCGGTTTGGGCTGGCAGCCGTACCCGGATGTAATTGTCGGAGACAGCCCAGTAGAAGCCATTTGATTCGGCCTTGCACTCGCTGATAACTTCGAGCGTCTGCCCCACCTGGCGGCGGAATGCGGCCTGACGCAGTTGATCGGAGACACCGGCCAAAGTCTGCCGGCGTTTTCTGATTATCTCCGGGTTGACTTTGGCGGGTAATTGACTGGCGGCCATGCCCGGGCGGTCCGAATAGCTGAAGACATGGACGTAATCGATAAGCCCGGACTCCACCAGTTGTCGCGTCTGATTGAAATGATCCTCGGTCTCGCCGGGGAAACCGACAATTACATCTCCCCCCACT
>JAUXCD010000070.1 GCA_030619085.1 Candidatus Zixiibacteriota bacterium | reverse complement strand
GGCGACTCCCTGCCAGTAACCGTCATCACTGCGTCGCAACACCGCATACTCAAACTCGCTTTTACGAACTTCGCGAAAAGGCAGAACCAGAATCTGAAGCGGCGCTCGTGGCATCAAGTTCCTCAATAGCAGGTTTTTGGATTAGCTAATTGCAATAAAGATGATACTTCCTTCCAGACACAACAACTAACGGCTTGTCTATTTGAGTCACTTTGTGTTTATTGTCGCTATGGTCGTGGGATTAACAGGTCAGATCGGGTCGGGTAAATCGACTGCGGCCAAAATCCTGTCTTCGATGGGAGCTGTGGTAGTCGATGCCGACCACATTGGCAGGGATGTTGTCGAGCAGTCTCCACCACTGATCAAAAAGCTGGTTCGAGAGTTCGGGAATCAGATACTCAATGAATCCGGCAATCTTAATCGCAAGAGGCTGGCCGCGCTCGCCTTTCAAAACTACCAATCAAGACAGAAACTCAACGATCTGGTCCATCCTTATCTACTTAAGGAACTTCGCAGGCAGTGCCGCACCCTTTTGAAGACGCATGAACTGGTGGTTATCGACGCCGCTTTGCTTCTGGACTGGGAGCTTGACCGGGAGATTGATGCGGTTATAGTGGTGCATGCCTCACAGCAAGTGCGACTTGACCGACTCGAAAAGCGGGGAATAACCCGCCGCGATGCTCTTGCCCGGCAAAGGGTACAACTGCCTCTGAGCGAGTTTCGCCGCCGTGCCGATTACTGGGTGACAAACAATGCCACGCCGAATGCGCTACGCCTTAAATTAGAGAATATTATCACAATAATTGCGCCAAAGCTGTTGACAGACAGGCACTAATTGCCAACATTGATATGGATTCCAAACACGATGATCCGACTTTTGAGGAGAAGTTAATATGCCGTTAGTCGATCACAAGACGAACGCCGTGATTCGTGATTACAGTATCGAAGAGTTGAAAGAGCGCGCCAATTACATGCGCGGTCTCAACGCCATTTCCCTGTGCTCGGCCGCCTCCGGCCACAGCGGCGGGACGCTGGACATCATGGACATTATCGCGGCACTTTATCTCAAGATAGCACGTCACAATCCCGAGGACGCGTTCTGGGCGGATCGTGACCGCATCATTTGGTCGGCAGGCCACAAGGCGCCGGCTCTGTACACCGCCTTAGCGATCTCAGGCTACTTCCCGGAGCGGGAACTGATGAAACTGCGGATGTTGGGATCGCCGTTGCAGGGGCACCCTCATTGGCTGGAACTGCCCGGTATCGAGATTTCATCCGGCTCGCTGGGACAGGGCTTCTCGGTCGCGGTCGGCGTGGCTTTGGCGGCCAAGCTGGACAAGAAAGATTACCGCGTCTTCGCCATCTGCTCCGACGGTGAGCACCAGGAAGGTTCGATGTGGGAAGCCGCGATGTGTGCGCGGCAGTACAAGCTCGACAACCTCGTCATGATTCTCGACAAGAACCGCCTACAGATTGACGGCGAAGTGAAAAATGTCATGAACATCGACCCGATCGTTGATAAGTATAAGGCGTTCGGTTGGCACGTTTTGGAAGTTGACGGTCACAACATGGAAGATGTCGTCAAGAAGCTCGATTTTGCCCGCAATGGCAACAACACCGGACTCCCGGTGGCCCTTATTTGCCACACGATCAAAGGCAAGGGCGTTTCGTTTATGGAAAACGTGGCTGGCTGGCACGGTAAGCCTCCGAATCGCGAGGAACTGGGCAAGGTACTGCAGGAACTTAAACTGACCGACACTTTCGATGTTGAGCCACTTCTGGATGTCGGACGCGAATATCAAAAGCAGGTCGAAAAACGGCTCGATGAGAAGCTGCCGAAATTCTCCAACAATTTCTGGTGGAACAGCGCTAATAAAATGAAAGTCAAGATGGACCCTACCCGCAAGGGTTTCGGCCGGGCTTTGGAAGAGTACGGCGATGACGAAAGAATCGTCTGCATCGGAGCCGACATCTCCGATTCCATCACCATCTCGCAGTTCTACAAAAACAACCCCGAGCGCAAGGATCGTTTCCTGTCAGTCGGCGTGGCCGAGCAGGGTGCGACCACTGTTGCCGTCGGTCTGGCCAAAGAGGGGAAAATACCGGTGTTCGGTACGTACGGCGTTTTTTCGTCCGCACGAAATCTCGACCAGCTGCGTGTATCGGTCTGCTACGGCGAGTACAACGTGCTGATCGTCGGCGCTCACGGCGGCATATCGGTCGGTCCCGATGGCGCCACGCACCAGGAACTGGAATCCATGTTCCAGATTCCGGGCCTTCCCAACATGAACATGGGCGTACCGTGTGATTCTATTGAGACTAAAAAAATGACGAAAGCCCTGCTGTTCGACATTGTTGGTCCCAAGTATCTGCGGTTTGCCCGAGAAGCGACTCCTATCATCACCAAGGATGACACGCCGTTCAAATTCGGCAAAGCCAACATCTTCAGGTTCCGGCGTGAGGCTGACAACCTTGTCGATGCCTTTGATGTCTGCCTTGCCTCCGATTATAAAGACGAGAACGAGGACCTTGTGATTGTTTCCTGCGGCCCCGAGACGGCGGAGGCTGTCCGTGCTGCATACATTCTAAAAAAAGATTTCAACATAGAAACCAGAGTGGTCAATCTCCATACTATCAAGCCTCTTGACAAAGAGGCCATAATCCGTGCTGCTAAAGAGACCCGGGCCATGGTCACGGCCGAGGAACACCAGGTCGGTGGTCTGGGTAACAAGGTGGCGGCGGTTATCTGTCAGGAGAGGTCTCTGGACGGAAAGAAACTGCCTTTCGCGATGGTCGGTGTTGATGATCGTTTTGGCGAGTCCGGTAAGCCGTGGCAACTCATCAAGGAGTTTGGCGTGGCAGCGGAACATATCGCGCAAAAGGCTAAAGAACTACTGGGTTTATAAACGAGGTTAGAAATGGTGCAATACAGTGATAGCCTGTCTCACCTGGGCACGGAAAGCGCTTTCGAGGTCCTGGCTTATGCCAAGAGACTTGAAGCACAGGGCAAATCCATCATTCACCTTGAAATCGGTGAGCCGGATTTTGACACGCCCAAAAACATCAGCGAGGCCGGAATAAAGGCCATCCAGGACGGACACACCCATTACAGCCCGTCGGGCGGCATGCCGGCGGCGCGGGAAGTGGTGGCGGAGTATATATCGAAAACCCGCAACGTGAAGGTGACTCCGGAAAACGCGGTCGTTATGCCCGGCGCCAAACCGGTGATCTTCTGTTCCATCCTGGCCACTATCAATCCCGGCGATGAAGTGATCGTGCCTGATCCCGGTTATCCCACCTATGAATCGGTGGTGAGTTTCCTTGGTGCCAAGCCGGTGCTGATGCATCTGCGTGAAGAGAACGGCTTCCGCTTCTCCACCGACGAACTGAAAAAACTGGTGACGCCCAAAACCAGAATGATCGTCATCAATTCTCCCCAGAACCCCACTGGCGGTGTTCTGACGGCGAAGGACCTCGAAACTATTTACCAACTCGCCGTGGATAACAATCTCTGGGTTCTCTCCGATGAGATATATTCACGGATCATCTATGACCAGCAGTTTGAATCCATTGCATCCATTCCGGGCGCGTTGGAAAGGACTATTGTTGTCGATGGTATGTCCAAGACTTATTCGATGACCGGCTGGCGGCTGGGCTATGCAATCGTGCCACCCAAACTGGCTCAGTATCTTACCCAGATAGCAATTAACAACTTCTCCTGCACGGCAACCTTTGCCCAGTATGCGCTAATGGAAGCGTTGACCGGCCCGCAGGACGACGTTGACCACATGGTGGCCGAGTTCAAGAAAAGACGGGACGTTATTGTCGACGGTCTCAACCAGGTCGAGGGCATCAGTTGCCTGAAACCTTTGGGAGCTTTCTATGCCTTTGCCAATGTCACCAAAACCGGAATGACCTCGGCCGAATTCGCCAAGATGGCCATGGACCAGGCCGGGGTAGCCTGCCTGGCCGGAACCGCGTTCGGCAAGTACGGCGAAGGATATGTGCGCTTCTCGTACGCCAATTCGGTGGAAAATCTCAAGGATGCCATTGGCCGCCTCCAGAAAGCTCTGGCCGGCGCCAAACAGGTCTGACAGAGATCCTGAAACAGATCAAAAGCCGGGAACTTCCCCCGGCTTTTTCTATACTCTTTTTTATTGATTGGTCGCCCCTTCACGTGTAGAATCAACATATGCGCTATGCCTATGTTGCCACCAACTTACTCGACCTGACCGGCAAACCGGCCTTTCTCAGCGAACGCCGCACGCAGGTTTTCTTCGGCGAACCCCTGAGAGTGGGGCAGAAGAAAAACGGCTATAGGTTGGTCAGGCAATTGGACGGCTATTGGGGATGGGCCGATGAACGCTTCCTGGTGGAACTCTCACCAGCAGGTTTCGAACGATACGCTAAAAGTCTTCGGGCACAGGTGGTGTCTTCCACGGCGAAGATTTCAGGCGCCGATGGCCGATCTTTGCCGCCGTATTTTCTGTTCTATGGCACGAGATTACCCTTGAAAGAAATCAGGGGAAACGTTGCCAGGGTGTCATTGCCGGGCGGTCTCCGGATAAATCTCAAGATGCGTTATGTCAGACCGATAACATTAGGTAAACCCGGTGACGTCACCGGCCGTCAGGTAGTCGGGGAGGCCCGCAAATTCCTGGGCGTGCCGTATCTCTGGGGAGGAATCAGCCCGGCCGGTTTCGATTGTTCCGGGTTTATCCGGGCGGTCTTCGGGCGTTTCGGCCTGCAGTTACCCAGAGATACGAAAGACCAGATTCGTGTCGGCCGGAAAGTTATTCGCGAGGAGACAAAGAGCGGTGATCTATTGTTTTTTAAGCGACACGTGGCTATCGCCATTGACGACCGTTCGTTCATTCATGCCTCGCTGGGTGGGTCGGGAGTGCGCATCAACTCTCTCGATGCCGGGGAGAAACATTATCGAAGCGATTTAGCCGGACAGTTCGACCAGGTAAGGAGAATCTTATGATACATCTTGAGTCTTTCAAAGTCTCCATCCCCTTGAAAAAGAAGTTCACCATTTCAAAGGGCGAAGCCGAAGTAAAAACGAATCTTCTGACAATGATGAACAACCGCTACTACGGCGAGGCCGCCGGATCGGTGTACTACGGACCCTCGGTTGAAGAACTCGAAGCTGATATCATCAAAGGTATTGAGAAACTTAACAAATCCGATGATATCAATTTTGGCACTCTCGAAGAAATAAACGGTTTTAACATCTCTCCCGCCGCACGCTCGGCGCTTATGGGGATGGTGCTCAATTTCCTGTCGGGTGAGGCCCATCGCTATCCCTGGGAGATTCTGTCGCTGGGCACTCCGGTCGGCATTCGCAGTTCCGTAACAATTGCCATCGACAAGCCGGCCGAGATGAAGGAAGCCATCAAAAACAGTCCGTATTCGATCATCAAGATCAAAATGGGAAACGAAGAGGACGTGCTTATTCTCGATGTCCTGGACCAGCTCGAAGGCAAAGAGGTCCGGGTGGACGCCAACGGCGGGTGGTCTTGTGCCAAGGCGGAAGAGATGATCTTCCACCTGGCGAGTAAAGGCGTAACCGTCATTGAGCAGCCGACAGATATTGAGTTTATAGAAGAGTGGCCCCACCTAAAAGGGAAGAACGACCAGGTTCAGATAATCATGGACGAAGGGCTTAACAACCTCGAGGACTACCGCCGGTACCGTGATTACATTGATGGCGTCAATATCAAGATGGAAAAAAGCGGCGGCATTCTGGAAGCAATAAAGATTGCGACGCTGGCCCGGGAGGATGGCAAGAAAGTGATGCTGGGCTGCATGGTGGCGTCATCGGTGGGCATTGCTCAATCGGTTTACATGTCGGCGCAGGCCGATTATTTTGATCTCGACGGTCCGTTGTTGTTGGAAAGCGATATCGCCCGAGGAATCCTCTATGACAAGGAGTCAATAGCGGTTGACCGTGAAATTATCGGCGGCCCTAAATTAAGGCGTGATGTTCTCCAGAAGTATATCAGCGAGTAAACTCTCGGCAGTCCCGGCACTGCTGGTTGTACTGCTGGTCGCATGCGGCGGCCCGCGTTACACCCGAGGCGCGGCGGCTGTCTCGCCGGCTATAAACGTCGTATATCCCAAACTGAATCAAACGGTCACTGCCGTGGACTCTACCTTTATACTTGGGAGTGTTGTTCTCGGCAATGAGTACCGTCTCGATTTCCTGCGAATAAACGGAGATACGGTGGCCGTTGACCAAGGCGGCGGGTTTCTTGCCTTTTTGCCGGTGCATCCGGGTGAGTTTCAGTTTGAACTCGAGGCACAGTATTTCGCTCCCGACGGCGAAGAACATTGCCTGACCGAAGTTGTCCCGGTAAACATTCCCCTGCCGGTTGCTTCACCGTCAACCGACAGCCTGGCGATAGTGAGCGAACTGACGCGACCGGTCGGAGATCTGATTCTGATACGTGGTGGCCGGCTGGAAGTCTCTTTCCTGGGGACACCTTCCTGCCGGGCGTGGTTCGAGATGCCGGGCGTGGCCGACTCCATTGCCATGGCCGAAGATGCGCCAAAGCTTCAGCCGTACTGGGGGGAGGCGGTTTTCGGAGCCGGTGCGGTGCCGGATTCATTGAAAATCTCGGGAATATACACTGGATTCTATGAGGTTCCTTTCGGCACGGTTGCAGATACAATCCGTGTGAAATATCATCTGGCGCCCCCGGATCGTTTCAATCTTATCTGGCAGTTGCTCTCACCGCTGGAGAAAGATGTGGCCGCTATTGGCAAGCTGTTGGCTTTGCCCGACACCGCGCGCGATTCTCTGGAAAGCGCTTTTCGTGTTTCACTGAACGACCCGTCGTTTCCGTTCACGGTCAGGTTTACTGACTCGGTGCAAACCATCCGGCACGAACCGATCCGAGGATACTTCTCTATTTTCCAGCCCGAGGGCGTTCAGGCGCTGGCGGTCGGCGCCGAGGGTGACTGGTATAAACTTCGCCTGTCCCGAACTCAATCTGCCTGGGCGCACCGCAATTCGGTGGAGAAACTTCAGGCCGGGATCCTTCCGCCCAGGTCCAAACTGAAAGTGATCCGCACATATGGCGACGCGGACAAACTTGTGGTGGAGTTCCCGCTGTCAGGAAAGCATCCCTTCAGAGTATTCGAGGATGACCGCCGTACCATTCGCGTCCAGCTTTTCGGCGTAACCTCTGACACCGACTGGATACGGTATGATTTCAGCGACAAACTGATTGACCTGGCGTCATGGTCACAGCCGGAAGAAGGCCTGTATGAGCTTAAATTGCTATTGACGGAAGACATCTGGGGATACGACAGCTATTATCGTGGCAACACTTTCTACTTCGTACTCAACAAGCCGCCTATAGACCTTGACCACCTGGCAGGGAAGACCATCGTCATTGACCCCGGACACTCCAGCGATCCGGGAGCAATCGGGCCGACCGGCTACACCGAGGCCCAGGCCAATCTGGCGATAGCCCTGACGTTGCGCGAAATGCTTTTGCGTAAGGGTGTCAAAGTTGTCATGACCCGCAGCGATGACAGCCACGTGGAACTGTACGACCGTCCGGCAATTGCCCTGCTCAATGATGCCGACCTGTTCGTGTCGATTCACAACAACGCATTGCCCGATGGGGTCAATCCGTTCGTCAACAACGGCACGTCATCATACTACTACCATCCGCATTCGATAAACCTGGCCCGAGCTATTCACGCCGAGATGCTTAAGGAAACCGGCCTGTCTGACTACGGCCTATACCACGGCAACCTGGCTGTCAACCGCCCCACCCAGTATCCGGCCGTGCTGGTCGAGTGTGCCTTTATTATCTTGCCGGAGCGCGAGGCAATACTCAAAACATCGGAGTTTCGCAAGAAAGCAGCTCGCGGGATTGTCAAAGGCATCGAGAGTTTTTTGAAGGAATTCAAAGATGACTGAGGCGTCAGCGGGCAAGAAATCGCCCAAGAAAATGGTCTGGCTGATTTACGCCGCCCTTATTTTGACCGGAATTTTCTTTCTGGCCGCTGCTTTCAATATAAGTAACCTCGACCGGTGGACTGCCCGGCTGGGAATTGCCCTGGTGTTTTCGGCTTTTGCTTTAATGGTGGGTAACGGTAGAAAGATCGGATACATCGCCACGGCCATCATCTGGCTGCCGCTCGTTGTTCCCTTAATATACAGTCTGTTTAGCTGATCTGTTGGGCAACTATCGCGGAAAGAATCAAAGAGAAGCTCGGGGCAACCGCCCCTTTCAATTACCTGCGGGCAAACCAGAAACGTATTGCATACGAAGCGGCGTATGCGTCCATGCAGTCAATGCGTGCGACATCACCAACGTCGCGTGATTGGCTCTTGGTATGGGTGGTTTCTGCGCTATCGCGGACATCATTGAACTCTGAATCGGCGGGCGGTTTCAGGTTCAAGGTGTGCATCCGTAGATAAGGCAAAAACGGCATCTTACTCATTAGAACAATCTCCAAATATCCTCTATGGCCTGCGCATTATCAATCTTCCGCTCTGTGAGTTTACTATCAGACTTGATGTAATACTTCAACTCTAAGCAGTAATTTATGTAGTCAGTTTGTAGAGAAGCGCGCTGACTGCCAGAATAACATATCTGGCAGAGATGTCAAGGCCTTTATCCACATATCAGGAGAAAATATACCGGGTTTGCGTTTATTGACATTCAGACAATGAAAAAGCCGCCCCGAAAAAGGGGCGGCTTTTCATTACTTGATACCGCTAATGGAATGTAGCGGTGCTACTTGCGTTTGCCTTTGCCCTTCGACTGAGGTTTCTTGTTCTTTTGGCTATAGGATTTCGCGTCTTTTTGTTTTTTTGCCTTATTTTTCTTCAATTCCGTGTTGATATTGACAAAAGTCTTGCCGCCGGCGCGCATCTTGATGACCTCATCGGGCGAGTAACCATAATGCTCAGAGACAAATCTCAGATTCACGAAATTGACAATGTCAGCATCGGCCAGGCGAATCGTTCCCCAATCCTTCTTATTCTTGTTCTTGAAATGGCCGTATGCCTTGCCATAGGGGGGACCGCTGACCTGTTTGACCGGGACGTAGTACACATCCGCGCCCAGTCCAAAATGCCGGGTGATCTCCATCCACGACTTGTTCTTCAGGCGCAGATCTATAATCACTCCCGGGGCGACCTTCGCCCGGGCGGCGAGGAAAAACACCACGGGCAGTTCATTATCCGGAATATGCCGCTCTCTAACGACGAGTATCTCTTTTTCCGGCACGTGGTAATAGTCGCCGATAGCCAGATGGAAACTCTTGACGCCGTCGTCAGTGATACTAACACCCACACTTACATCGGCGCTCACTGTCGGTGTCCAGTAGAGGGCGACAAGCAGTAGGGCACATAAGGTCAGGATCATCTTTCTCATAATATCCTCCGGAATAGTGGATAGATTGTTTTCAGCTCATATACATGTAATCGGCACCTGGCCGGGCAAAACTGAGACCGTTCTGGAGGAAACGGCAATTGGGGCTAACCTTACCCTCCCCAGAGTCTTAGCAGTGATGGATGGCGCCGATGTTCTTGCCGGGCTCGATTTTATGCTTGACATTAAGGGCATGCGACTCTATGTTGATTGTGTAATTAAACATCTTTTTCAGGGAGGGATGTCTTATGGGCAGAACGATAATTGCCATATTGGCTCTGATCTTAATTGTATCCACCTCAGCCTTTGCCCAACCACATGTAATTGCCGATACGCTTGGGGGCTACATGGCTGATGATAGAATCTGCGGGCGGCCGATGGCTTGCGGCGGGAGCATGCACCAGATAATCTCGATTGCGAATCCTGACTTGGTTCAGACCGAAGTACGGCTCGTAATAACGCAGACTGTGTGGGTGCCACTCGCGGATCCAAGTGTCGTTTTTCTTAACGGAATTGATACTCTGTTTGAAACCGTGGAGGCGAACTGCCTACCGGGCGATCTGATCGATACTATTGTGATATACCTTTCGACACCTGAAGCTCCGGGTATGGGACTTCCAGTTACCCAGGATACGGTAGCATATTTCGATATTGTAACTGTGGCCATACCGTTGGAAGCCGAGTTCACACCCGTAGCATTCGATTCAGCTGGTACACCATCAGGTGGAGGATGGTATTTTGACCATGCCACGAATTCAACATGGTCCGGGACAAAGGAGTACTTCTTCGAGCCGTGTTTATTGAACTGCATCCCCGCCCCTGAATGCTGGGATGTGCATCTTGTCTCGGACGCTTTCTGCGAGGGATTCACGTATACTTTCGGTGTCGATCTCTGGGACTGTGGATCTGCAAGTCGCGCCTTCTTCCACATTGTCGAAGGGCCAGGGGAAATCCTCACAGAAAATCAGTTATATCACGCCACGGGTTACTGGTCATTCACACCCACAAGCGATTATGCCGATTCTATCGTCATGCTGGGCGTTGTTGCAGACATTGATTACTGTGGAGACAGCTCTTTCATACAACCCGGTTGGGAGGTCTGTTGGATAACACTTCACATCGGGCCCAACGCCGATGGCCCCAGTTTCGTGCCCGATCAAAATAGTGATTTCGTCGTTACTACCGGGCAAACGCTACAAATTCAACTGCTGGCCGAGGACGCCGACCCATGCACCGACCACCGTTTCAGCTACTATGTTGACGAGGGCAGCCCGGAGCCACCCGGCTCTATCGATGAGTTGACCGGCATTTTCACTTACACTGGCACGGAGGCAGACACCGGAACCTACATCGCGCATATGGCCGTCACCGAGGGAGAGTACGCCGATACCACCGCATTCACGATCTATCATTACGATAGTTACACCTGCGGTGATATGGACCACAGCGGCAGTACCGATATTTCCGATCTTACCTGGCTGGTGGATTACCTGTTCAATTACGGTCCGCCGCCTATCACCGTGGACGCAGGCGATGTCAACTGCACTGCGACGGTTGATATTTCTGACCTGACCTATTTCGTTGACTGGTTGTTCGGCGATGGTCCGCCGCCCTGTGACGGGGGCTGCTAATTCGACATCGTGGGGACTGTCGGCGAAGGCTGATTGACGTGACAGGACACGCAGGTCTGAGATCGCTCGGGATGCTGGGTGTGACACTTCGAACAAAGCGATCTCTGAGTGGGGCTGGCATAAGGGTCCGGTATCGGATATGACCCCGACACCACACCGTCATCTTTTAAAAACACGATATTCATATCCCAACGAGTCGCGTTCGGTGCAGAGGATCCGTGGGCCCGGTGACACGACAGACATATGATGCCTCCGGCGGTGGATGGCCCGGCGGTCGACATGATAGTGGTGACCGCATCCTCAAACGGCACCAGGGCCAGGTAAGCGGTTGCGGCGACTCCTCCGGTGGGATCATCGGTGCCGTTGTAGAAATTGTATCTCTGAATGATCGACTGATGCATGTATCCGTTCATATACCCGTCGGTCGGATGCTCAAAAGCAGCGCCACTGCTGTGAAAATCGCCATGACAATTGCCGCACCAGGCCGACATGCCACTTTGGTAAGCGGTGTGATGTTCGTTTGATTCCGGCCCAAACTCGGCCTCAACGCTGATTCCCATTGCCACTGGCGCCGGATTGGTGAAATAGGCGCCGCCCGAGCCTACCGGTCCGGCCCCATACAGAAACCGGAAATTCTGGTTGCCGTGCGGATCGTGGCAGCTGGTGCAGCCGAGTTGATTGGAGGGGAACGTCCCGCCGGGGGAGACCAACCGGGTGCCATCGGCGCCTACGCCCATCGAGGGAGCGTTGATGTTGTGCCCGGCAGCGTCGCCGCTGATTGGGTTGATGGCGCCATCGGCAGCGTCGTTCAGATTATTTTCCATTAGAAAAACAAAATTGCCCGCGCCCTTGGTGGCCG
>JAUXCD010000159.1 GCA_030619085.1 Candidatus Zixiibacteriota bacterium | reverse complement strand
TTATGCTCCTTGATCGAGTTATGTGCGGGTTAGATGGGTATATAGCTAATTTACCGGCCGGTGTCAAACCGGAGCCTCAGTCTTTCTCCCTGTTAATACCTTCCTGCCTTCGAACCGGGGCCAAAGCGGCGGGAAAAAACCGGCATCATGCCGGTTGCCCCACACAGAAGATTTGCCTATATTCGGTCTTTAACGTAGAGGAAACAAACCTTGACCGAATCCATTGGCGCCAAAGCCGACATTATTCCTTATGCTCCGGACTACGCCCAAACCGTGCGTTCCTGGATTGACTGCGAGGAAACCTTCGCAAATGTCTGCCGCGGTACCGAATTCCCGCCCCCGGGAGATATAGTCGATAGCTGGCAACGGGAAGGGGTGTCGCCCTTTTTGCTTTTCGCAGAGAGCAAACCGGTTGCTTACGCTGAGTTATGGAGCCGGCCGATGGACATGGCGGTGGAGATCGCGCACCTGATTGTCGATCCTTCGCAACGCTCCAAGGGCTACGGGACCAAAATGCTGGAGTTAATGTTCCAGCGCGGCTCTCAGCGAGACAGCATTACCAGAGTTCTGATAAGTCTTTACGGTGAAAGCACGGTCGCCTTAGGCTGTTTTCTTAAAGCCAGGTTCGAGTTGATGGGGACCGCCACTTACACCACCGGCCTGAAGCTGGTGCGGCTGGTGGAATAGCGCGGCAGGGGTCTCGGCGTGTGAAATCGAGCAAATTACTGTTTCGAGGGATGTATTATAAGGAGTTGCATTATGAGCGATTATAAGAACCTGCTGGTAGAGCAGAAAGATGACATTCTGGTCGTCACCATCAACCGCGAGCGGGCCATGAACGCCCTGAACAAAGAAACCGTGGGCGAACTCCAGCAACTGTTCTCCTACCACTGGACCGATGACGCGATTCGATGTGTCATAATCACTGGCGCCGGCAAGGCCTTCATAGCGGGTGCCGACATCCCGGAACTGGCCGATCTCGATGTTCGCAGCGGAGCGGAAATGTCCGCGAACGGTCTTTACCTGATGAAGACAATTCAAAATTTCCCCAAACCGGTCATCGCGGCCATCAACGGCTTCGCCCTGGGCGGCGGCTGCGAGCTGGCCATGGCCTGTGATATTCGCCTGGCCTCGGAAAAAGCGAAACTGGGTCAGCCGGAAGTCAATCTGGGCGTTATCCCCGGATACGGCGGCACCCAGCGGCTGTCGCGGCTGGTGGGTCGTGGTAAAGCATTGCAGTTGATTTTCACCGGTGGAATGGTTGGCGCGGCCGAGGCTTACCGTATTGGGCTGGTCGAGGAGGTTTATTCTCCCGAAGAGCTAATGGACAAGGCCATGGAAATGGCCAAGTTGATCGCATCCAAAGCGCCTCTGGCTATTACCGCAGCCAAGGAATGTATCCATCGTGGTCTTGAAGTAGCTCTGTCAGTTGGCTGCGATCTCGAAAAGGCCAATTTCGGCCAGGTCTGCGGCACCGGTGACAAGAACGAAGGGATGGAGGCGTTTCTCGAAAAGAGAAAACCGAACTTCAGCGGTAATTGATCCGGAACGTTTCGACAACGATATTCTAACAATACAAAGTGACGCACCACGCAGGTTCTATTCTGACCTGCGAGTGTTTTGGTGTATCCGGTCAAACGTTATTCCGAAGAGCTTATTCGCGTGATGTGCGGAAAGTGCTACCGGGGAATGTCCTCAATTCTCAGAAGATTTTAGTGGATGGTATGGAACTGCTTCTGTTATTTTTCAATTCGTTTGTGGTCGGTTTCTCGGGAGCGATGATGCCCGGGCCGCTATTGGCGGTTGGGATTGCGGAAACACCCCGCCACGGATGGCAGACCGGCCCAATTATTTCAATCGGTCACGCGATCGCGGAGATTTTCGTTGTCGTCGTCCTGTCTCTTGGCCTGGCCGCGCTGGCCCAGAGCCGCATTGTAACCTCTATCATCGGCATCGTGGGCGGCGCCGCTCTTATCCTGATGGGCATCTCGATGGGGTATGACATTCTCAAACGCAAGGTCAATTACGAGATCGTCCAGCAGGAAAAGAAATCCAGTCACAAACTGGCCGGCAAAGGTATCACTGCCACTCTGTCCAATCCGTTCTGGTTTGTCTGGTGGGGCACCACCGGTTTGGCTTTTCTGGTCAAGTCGTTGAAATTCGGTTTTATCGGCCCGGTCGTGTTCTATTTCGGCCATATCCTATCGGACTTCGTCTGGTACTCGGTCGTCTCGGTGCTGATATGGATGGGCAAGACGTTGATCATGGGGCGCGGCATGCAGATTCTGATACTTGCCTGCAGTGTTTTCTTGGTCTACCTGGGCATCACGTTTATTGTCGATGGCATCGCAGCCCAATAATGTAGCTGCCGGACAGGTGCAAAGGAGATATTCATGAAAATAACGATCCGAAATAACACGCGCGACGATGCCGGGTGGATCAGGGATTTCCTCAGACCGGGTGGGGCGGAATTCATAATAAGTCGCGGGCGCAAACTGTTTCCGGCCGAACTGCCGGGTTTCCACGCCATAGACCACAAAGGTGAGAAGGTCGGGCTGGCCACTTACGAAATTGTCGGCGATCAGTGCGAGTTGGTGACTATCGATGCTTTCGTCAGGCACTCCGGTATCGGCACTGAGCTTCTGGCCAAAGTAAGAGAGGTGGCCCAAAATGCCGGTTGTCGCCGCCTGTGGCTAATCACCACCAATGACAATATCGAGGCCATTCGTTTCTACCAGCGGCGCGGGATGTATTTCGCGATGGTTCACGTCAACGCCCTGGAACATTCGCGGACAATGAAACCATCGATCCCGACGGTCGGTTTTTTCAATATTCCGATTCGCGATGAAGTTGAATTCGAGATGATTCTCTCTTAGACGGGCTACCCCTCAAAACGCTGCTCACCTAAAACCGCTTCGTGCAAACGGTAGTAGATCGGCCCCTTGGGTGTCAAGGTCGACTTGAACAGAACCAGCCGGTCCAGATGCACCGGGCACGGCTCTATCTGGGTGGTTTCCACATAGTCGGTCAACGCCTCCAGTCCCGTTGCGATGCGCACCCGGCCCAGCGTCAGGTGTGATTTGAACGGCCGACTCTCGCGCTCAAAGCCCAGTTTGCTTACGGCCAGATCAACCGCGCCGGCCATATGTTTGAGCGTCTCCATGACGCCTTCGGCCGATGTCATCCCGGCCCAAAAAACGCGCGGGCGGCGGAGATTAGGAAAAGCGCCCAGACGGTCCAGGGTGCAATCGATGGGCTGATTGCGCGACGCAATCTTGTCCATCTTCTCTGCAATCTGCTTCACGAGTTTTTCATCGGTGTCACCCAGGAACTTCACGGTCAGGTGGACGTTTTTCGGGTCCACCCATTTGACGTTACCACCAATATCTCGCAATCGAGTTATGGTTTCAGCCAGGAATTGTTTGACGGTCGGCTCGACTGGCAGGGCGATGAACAACCGCAACATCACTTAATGTCCAGAATCTCGCGTCGCAACATCTCGATGGCCGCGAACACGGCCCGGGTGCGGTTGACCTCACGGTCGGACCCGAAAACGAACTTTTTGGCGCGGGCGGCGTGGGCCGAGGCCAACCCTATAAACACCGTCCCAACCGGTTTGTCCTCGGTGCCGCCGTCGGGACCTGCGATGCCGGTGACGGACAGGGCGTAGCTGCTTTCGAACATCTTTCGGCAGCCCTGTGCCATGGCGATCGCGCATTCTTCGGAGACGGCGCCGTGTGTTTTGATTATGTTCGCCGGGACTTTGAGCTTATCGATTTTCACATCGTTGGAATAGGCGATCACGCCGCCGAGGAAGTATGACGATGAGCCGGGGACCGATGTCACCAGCATACCCAACTGTCCGCCGGTGCACGATTCGGCCACACTCACGGTCTGGTCATTGTCAATCAGCAATTGTCCCACAACGCCTTCGAGGGTGTCGTCGTGGCGTCCATAGATGTACTTGCCGCAGACCGACTCCAGGTGTGCCACCAGCTTGCGAGCCTTCTCCTCGGCTTCCTGTGCATTGTCGGATATAACGATAATCCGAAGGTGCACCCCGCTGTATGACGGCAGATAAGCCAGTTTGACACCGGCTTCGAGTTTTAGTCCGGGAGCGATCAACTCGGCCAGTTTAGCTTCGATTATACCGGTCGTGTGGAGATTGACCGCATGCGTATGGCGATTGATCTTGAGGCTTTTCACGTAGGGGATAACTTCGTCGGTGAGTATCTGCTGCATCTCTCTGGGGACGCCGGGCAGCGCAATGAATATCCTTCCCTGCTCGGCGATACAGATTCCTACCGCGGAGCCGTGTTTGTTCGGAAAGAATTTCGCGCCCTGTGGGAGCAGAGCCTGATTCTGGTTGATGCCGGGCATCTGAATCCCGCGCCTGGTGTAGCGCGCCTTTATCTCCTCGAGCACCTCCTCATGAAAAATGAGGTTGCGCTTGAACACCTTGACAATGGCCCTCTTGGTAATGTCGTCATCGGTCGGGCCCAGGCCGCCGGTCGCGATAACCAGCGATGACCGTTTCAGAGCCAGCCGAAAGGCTTCTTCCATATCCACCAGTGAATCACCCACCGATGTCTTGTAACGAACATTGACGCCTATCGCCGTCAACTGACGGGCCATGTAGGCGGAATTGGTGTCGGTGATATGACCGGTTATGATTTCATCACCGATTGTGACTATCTCTGCGTCCATTTGCCTGTTAAATCATCTCCATTGCTTTTAATATCTCTAAAGCGTTATATGCAGCACCCGAATCAACAGTTGCAGCAGGAGGTTGGCCTGGATTCCCGCCACGACGTCGTCCATAGTGATTCCCCAACCGCCCGGTAAATTCTCACATTGGCGAGCAGGAGGAATCTTGACCACATCAAACAGCCGAAACGCCACAAAAGCAATCACGTAATTCGGCAGCGAAAAAGGCACCATGATGACACTGATGAACATACCAGCCCATTCATCAATCACAATCTTCTTGGCATCGTGCCCATATGTTTGTTCCGCCACGCCGGCCGACCAGATTGAGACCACAAATACAACGACCGTGACCGCAGCCAGTACAAACTGGTCACCACTGATCAGGAAGTAGGCGATCAGCCAGGCCGGGATCGTGCCCCAGGTCCCGGCGAAGTTCACGCGTATCGCTCGCCCGGTTGCAGTGTGGCCCAGATGGGGAAGGTGGTGGGTGTAACCACTGTAAAGACCAGTGGCTATCAGCCGGGCCAGGAAATCTTTCATAGGCTGCTACTTCAGTACTGTCCTTATCATATAGAAATACCTCACAATATAATCAACGCCGGTCCAAACCGTAACCACGGCCGTGATCCAGACGAGAATATCGAAAATGAGCCGGTAGTCGAAAGTCAGGAAAGCCGGTCCCGGTTCTGAGAAGTGCTGGAAGGTACTGATCAGACATATATAGGCCAGGATCAGACCGACTATCGTCAACTGCAGGAACGTCTTCACTTTGGCCCACCAGCTTGGGGGGATAACCACCCCTCGGTAGGCCGCCAGCAATCTCAGGCCGGTAATACTGAATTCCCGCCCGATGATCAGCATCACTGGCAAAGGAGAGACCACACTCAGGGCGATGAACGCAATCAGGGCCGATGACACCAGAATCTTGTCCGCCAGGGGATCCATGAATTTGCCGAACCCGGTGACAATGCCGAATTTGCGGGCATAGTAGCCGTCGGCCAGATCAGTTAAGGCGGCGATGACAAAAAGTCCCAACGAAACCAGGCGCATGTAGTAGTTGTCCATGATGAGGAAATACATGAATATAGGAGCGATAACTATTCGAGATAGAGTGAGTTTGTTGGGCGTATTCATGGTTAATCAAGTTATGCCTTTGCCCGGAGAGTGTCAATCAGGAATTGAATGAGTCACCGTGAACTTCAGCCGGATAGGACTGAAATCACCGAGACGGCCGGATAACTGGTTTCTGTTGTTAAGTTGCTTGGTGGCAGATGAATGAATATCGAATAGTCATACTGCGACAGACGGAGCGCGGGAACATTACCCCATAAAAAAAACCCAAGCAGGTACGGAACCTGCCTGGGTGGACGATATTAGGTAATCCACAGAAAGAGTAACACTTTCCGATTGCACTCAAAAGATAACATAAACCTATATTTTGTCAAGTGAAAAAGATGGATTAATCGCGATTTTTTTGGGGGCTATAAGGCCCACGTTGGATCGCGGAACTCATTGTTGTGCAATGGGTAGCGTGTTGTGGGTTGTACTGGGGGTTAAAAAAGGCACTTTTATATCCTAAGATCAGCCTGCTTGGGCACTATCTAAATGACGACGAAAGCCGCAGCTGCCTCTTGGAAATGAATATGCCCGGACCGAAAACAATGCGCCAGCACCGGGATTATCGGCGCT
>JAUXCD010000128.1 GCA_030619085.1 Candidatus Zixiibacteriota bacterium | reverse complement strand
TTCGGGTTGGCAACCCCAGCCGCTGCCCAGGCACAATTGGCCTGGATGGCGATCACTTCCGGCGGTCAGACGGGTATGAGTTCGACCAACTACGGGGCGGGCCTGTCTGTTGCCCAACCGGCTATCGGTCCGGCAGCGTCGACCAGCTACCAGGTAGTGCTGGGTGTTTGGAACGGGGCCGTCGGAACCGGGACCGGAGTGAGGGAAGTACCGACCGGCGAGTTGCCGGAGACGTTCGATCTGGCCCAGAACTATCCCAATCCGTTCAACCCAATCACGCAGATTGCCTTCAATCTGCCCCGGGCCACGCATGCCAGACTGGAGATCTACAATATCGTGGGCCGCAAAGTGATCACGCTGCTCGACGATAGACGCTCAGCCGGTTCTTATATAGCCGACTGGGATGGCCGCGATAATCAGGGTCGTTCGGTAGCCAGCGGTTTCTATCTCTACCGGCTTGAAACCGACGACCATGTCGCTACCAGGAAGATGATTCTGCTGAAGTAATTGCGCCAATAGCGGACATCAGAACGCAGAACATGGAAAAACCCCGACCCTCAAAAGGTCGGGGTTTTTGTATTGTGTGCAGTCAAACGGCAACGGTCGCTATTTGACATCTTCTTCCAGTTGGAAGCGGCGATAGATCGAGGCGTACAGTCCCTGATCGACCATCAGCTCATCGTGCGTACCTGCCTCAACCACGCGTCCTTCCTCGAGCACAAAGATACTGTCCGCGCGTTGCAGCGTGTCGGGGCGGTGCGTTATCAAAATGGCCGTCATCCCCGGCATGACCTCGTCCAGACGTTCCCACAGCGCCGTCTCGGTACGCGAGTCCAAAGCCGAGGTGCAGTCGTCCAGTATCAGAATCTTCGGCTTACCGACCAGCGCCCGGGCCAGTGCCAGCCGCTGTTTCTGGCCACCGGAGATAGACATGCCCCGGGTGCCGATAGGCGTATCGAGCCCTTTGGGGAAAGTCTCGATCTCGCCCTTTAGCTGGGCCACGTCGACCGCCCACTGCAGGACGGCTTCCGATATCTCTTCACGGCCGAAGAGGATGTTGTTGCGGACGGTGTCGCTGAACAACACCGGCTCCTGCGGAACATAACCGATATTGCGGCGCAGGTCCTCAAGGCGGAACTGGCGAAGATCATGACCGTCGAGTGTGACCACGCCGCCTGACGGATCGACCAGACGCGGGATCATGTTCACCAGCCAGGTTTTGCCGGAGCCGACCTTGCCCACCAGCGCGATCGTCTCGCCGGGGTTGACCTTCAGCGATATCCCGTCGAGAATCTTCCGCTCAGAGCCGGGGAAGGAGAACTCGACGTTTTCGAAGGCAAGGCTGCCGCTGACATTGCCGTTGGCCGCCTCCGTGCCGTTGTCGGCCACCATCGGAGAGACTTTCTCCAGTTCCATCAGCCGGTTAATCGACACCGCCGACTGCCGTGACTTGACCAGGAACTGACCAATGTCAAACATCGGGAAGACCAGCCAGACGACGTAGTAAATGAACACGGCCATGTTACCATAGGACAGATTGGCGTTTATCACCATGTACCCGCCGGCTATCAGGACGATCACCAGGCCGAACTGCCAGATGTAGATATACAGAGATTCTATTACGGTCGTGACCTTGACGGCCGATATTTCCGCCTTGCGACGATCACGAGCGGCCTCGTTGAACTTCGACATCTGGGACCCGTGCCGGACATAGGCCATGACGACCCTGATACCTGAGAAACTGGCTTCCATGATATCGTTAAACCGCGAGATCCTCGTCTGCAGGTGGTCATACCGTCTGTCGAGCGATGCTGAACTGAAGAAGAAAACAAGAATCAGCAGCGGCAACGGTCCGGCCGTCCACAAGGTCAGCATTGGGTCAATGGAGATCATCATCATCAGGATGAACAACACATTGATCAGTGCTTCGTACAGACGGAAGATGCCGGAGCAGGCAAACCATGACAGTTTCTCCGCAACATCGTCGGTCATCCTCGTTATCAAATCACCGGTTCGGTACCGGTTGAAAAAATCCGGCCCCTTGGTGGTTGCATTCTCGAAAGAGTTTTGCCGGAAAAGCCATTCCAGCTTGAGGTTCATCCAGGCCCGGTGCGACTGCAGAAAAGCATACAGCACGGTGGCTATCAGTCCCAGGACGATGAAGCTCCAACCGAAACTGGCCGTCGGCGACAGACCTACCGAATAGCCCAGATCGGCAATCCATCGGGCCAGCCAACTATCCGGTACCTGCTCGGCTTGCAGGTAGTCTACCGTGAAGCCGAACATCCGGGGAACGGCGGTCTGGAATACGGCCTGAAGCGGTGTGAACAGCAGCAGGACAGCCAGTACGTAACCGTATCGTCGGTAGTACCTCCAAAACCACTTAATCTTGTCAAGCATGAGCCAGTCCTCCGCTCATATGTTTGAACTGCAGATGGAACAATCTCGAGTAGTATCCATTCTGCAGGATCAATTCAGTGTGTGTTCCACGTTCAATAATCTCTCCGCGACGGATGACCATGATCTGGTCAGCGTCAAGGATGGTCGCCAGACGGTGCGCGATAATCAGCGATGTCCGTCCGGCCATCAGCTTGCGCAGCGAACCTTGTATCACTCGTTCCGTCTCCGGATCGACCGAACTGGTGGCCTCGTCCAGAATCAACACCTCCGGATCGACAGCCAGTGCCCGGGCAAACGAGAGAAGCTGCCTTTCGCCGCGGCTGAAATTGGCGCCCTTCTCCGATACTTTCGTTTTGTAGCCATCGGGAAGACGCTCAATAAAGCGGTCCGCCTCGACTGTGCGGGCAGCCTGTTCAACCCGGTCGTCGCTGATGTTGTCCGTCTCCAGGCTGATGTTGGAGCAGATGTCACCCGGAAAGAGTATGATATCCTGCAGCACCAAAGCAAAGCGACGGCGCAATTCGGCTTTGGGGATATCCCGGATATCGATACCATCGACCGTGATCCGCCCCTTCTGCGGGTCATAAAGCCGAAGCAGCAGCGAGATAACGGTTGTCTTGCCGCCGCCGGTGACCCCGACAAAGGCGATCCGTTTTCCAACCGGAAGCTCAAATGAGACGTCTCTGAGCACGTAGTTGTCATCGTCGGTGTAAGAGAACCAGACGTTCTCAAAGCGAACGCTCTGGGTCAGACCGTTCCATTCAGCAGGGTGAGCCGGGTCCAGAAGCCGGGATTTCTCCGACAACAAGGCGAATATCCGCTTTGCGCCCGCAACCGCCTTCTGGAAGTTGGACAACTGTTCCGATGTGCGGAAGATTGGTTCAAACGACCGCCAGATGTACAGCAGGAACATGACCATCGTTCCGAACGACAGGCCGAACGCCGATCCCAGAATCAGCACCAGACCGATCTTGACGTACTCAAAGAAGAAGACGGTGTTGAAGAAGATACACACGGCGATATTGACGTACGCATCTTCTGAAAACTTCGCTTCGTTGGCCTTAAACACCCGCCCGTGGGCGTAGCCGCCGCGATGGAATATCTGGATGATCGATATGCCCTGCAGGAATTCCGTCAGCGACGCCGTAACCTCGGCCATGCGCTTACGCACTTCGAGGAACCGATGCGTGGTCAACCGATGGAATACCCACACCAGCAGGCCGATTAAAGGAATCGATACCATCAGCACCGCGGCCATCCTCCAGTTATAGTAAAACAGGACGGCATATATCCCGGCCAGCAGCAACAGGTCCGCCACTAGCAGAACGACGGTGTTGGTGAACAGAAGCCGCAGTGATTCCGTGTCTGACTCCACCCGGGCCATCAGTCGGCCGACCGGATGTTTGTCGAAAAAGGATATATCCAGAGACAGGATGTGGTCGAACAGTCGCTGTTTGAGCGCCAGCATGACATCCTGACCGATAATCTCCAGCTTGACCCGCATGAAGTACTGCAGGACGATGGTCCCGATCTGGATCAGAGCGATTGCGACAGCCAGATACACCAGCCCGCTGAAATCACGATCCTTAAGAGGGCCATCGATGGCATTCTTTAGCAGCACCGGCCAGATGAGCGAGAAACCGGTACCTCCGGCCAGAAGCACCAGCGCGACAACCAGTCGTCCGGTGTGATCTTTCAGAAGCGGCAAAAGCCTGACAAAAGCCTGCCTGCTGCCTATGTGTTCTTCCTCCGGGGAGATGCTTTCATTTTCGTAAAAGTCGCTTGTCATTTATGTGCGCTCCGTTTTGTGATCTGCTGTTTACATTTCTCTTTCGGGGAACAAAAAAGCCCGCCGAACCAGTCTGGTTGCAGCGGGCTAAAATAGCTTGTGAAATGTGTCACAATCTCGGTTTACACCGCCCGCCGCAAGTTACGCCAATAGAATTAATAAGGAATGTCGTTCTTTTCCTGGTCATCGAAATCATCCTCAACTTGTCAACGGTTTACACATACATAACAGTTAGCTACGGTTGCTTTCTTGCAAAGTTTCGTAAAAACTAACCTTGTCTGGAAACTTTGTCAACCCCTAAAAACACAAAAACGTCTGATTATTCCAATTGTTTTGCGGGCGGCAGGCGCCGCCCGCAGCCAATCCGTCTATTTCTTCGAATAATCGTAAAATCCACGGCCAGTCTTGCGACCCAGGTAACCGGCCTTCACCATTGCTTTCAAAAGCGGGGGAGAGGCATAATGGCCGTCTTTGAATTCGCTGAACATGATCTCACCGATGTAATAGATGGTGTCCAGGCCGATAAAATCGGTCAATTCCAGCGGTCCCATAGGATGACCACAGCCTAACTTCATGCCGTTATCTATATCTTCGCGCGTGGCCACACCGGCCTCGAGAGCGCGGATAGCATCAAGCAGGTATGGTACCAACAGTCGATTGACGATAAAGCCGGGAGTGTCCTTGCAGGAAACCGCGACCTTGCCCACCGACTCACCAAACGCTTTGGCCGCCTCAAACGTAGCATCCGAGGTCGCGATAGTTTTAACAACCTCCACCAGTTTCATCACCGGCACCGGGTTGAAGAAGTGCAGGCCGCAGAACTGGTCGGGACGAGAAGTAGTCGCTCCCATCTCGGTGATGGATAGAGAAGAGGTGTTGGAGGCGAAGATGGCCTTCTTGTTGACGATGGCATCGAGTTTCTTATAGAGTTCTATCTTTACGTCGAGGTTTTCCGTAATAGCTTCGATCACGAGTTCGCGGTCGGCAAAATCTTTCAGGTCGGTGGTGCCTTTGATTCTGCCCAGGATCTCCTTCATCTTAGCATCGTCGAGCTTTCCTTTTTCCACGGCCCGACCGAGAGACTTTTCTATCTTCTTAAGACCTTTATTGAGGAGTTCTTCATTGATTTCATATGAGAGGACGTCAACGCCCGCCTGTGCGGCGACTTGGGCAATACCGGCTCCCATCTGACCGCATCCGCAAATCCCGAGTTTTTTGATGCTCATTTTCGCTCCTTTGTTAGAATATGTGCAATCGAGTCTTGTATTTTTATGTTTGCTATGAATTCGATTGAATGTCGAATATAATGCATGTCGCCCACTCGCACAACAGAAACCGAAAAACCGGACAGATTAAGGGTCCTTTGATTGTTGTTGCCTCACTCGAACTCATGGGCTTAATTGACAGCATCAACTGGATAGTGATCACAATCGTGCATGGGATCATGGAAATGGCGAACCTGGAATACGAAGAGGTACATCTTGGAGTTATTTGACAGGTTCTGGGCGAGCGCAGTTGATATTGCCTGGGGTCAGCCACTGGTATATTTGCTGATACTGTCCGGTGTCTATTTTACTATCTCGGCCAAATTTCTCCCGTTTCGGGCCCTCAAGCATGCCTTTAATATCCTCCGCGGCAAGTACGATAATCGCGATGATCCGGGTGAGATCAGCCATTTTCAGGCACTGTCATCGGCGTTGTCAGCTACAATCGGTATGGGCAATATCGCTGGCGTGGCCGTGGCCATATCACTGGGCGGCCCGGGCGCGATCTTCTGGATGTGGGTCGCCGGACTGGTGGGGATGTCCACCAAGTTTTTTACGTGTACCCTGGCCACCCTCTATCGCAAGGAAGATGAGGACGGCATCGAGCAGGGGGGGCCGATGTATTATCTTGAGGTTGGGCTGGGAAAATGGTTCAAGCCGCTGGCCATCATATTTGCCATTTGCGGCATGATCGGCTGTCTGGCGCTTTTCCAGGTCAACCAGTTGTCAGGCCTCTTGGAGGCCGACTATGAAATCGGCCGCGTCTCCACCGGCTTGGTTAGCATGGTGCTGGTGGGCATAGTTATATTTGGTGGCATCACCCGGGTCGGTCAGGTTACTTCGAAAATCGTACCGGCGATGTTCATCCTGTACGTCGTATCAGCTCTGGTGATCATTGCCACCCGGGCGTCGGCGATACCGGACGTATTCGTTTCGATCTTCAGCGGTGCTTTCGGCGGTGAGGCCCTTATTGGCGGCGGTGCTGGTCTGGCGTTCAAGGAAGTAATGATCACTGGCGTTAAGCGTGCTGCCTTTTCGAATGAGGCCGGCATCGGTACGGCGCCGATGGCGCACGGGGCAGCCAAGACGAAAGAGCCTATCCGGGAAGGCCTGATTGCCATGCTTGGCCCGTTCCTCGACACGAATATTGTCTGCACGCTCACGGCGCTGGTGATAATCGTGACGGGAGTCTCCGCACAGGAAGACGGCGTTTTGATGACGGTCAATGCTTTTGATCAGGCGTTGCCGGGTATCGGCCGGATTCTTCTAACGGTGGCGATTGTGTTGTTTTCGGTCTCGACCATGATCTCCTACTCCTATTACAGCATCAAGTGCGCCAAGTACCTCTTCGGTAAGAGAGTAGGTGGTTGGTATGTGTACGTCTATTTGGCCAGTCTGCCGTTGGCGGCCGTATGGAGCCAGAATACCGTTTTGAATATCATCGATACCATGTTTGCCTTCATGGCCATTCCTACCCTGGTTGGAGCACTGTTGCTTTCGCGCAAAGTTGTCGCCGCCCTCAAGGATTACTTCGCCCGCATGAACCTGTAGCGGATTACTCTCAGGAAATGTTGAAGGACTGGTTGCCGCTTTGTCAGCGACGTTTGACCAGTTGGTGAAATTCCGACGGTGATTTTCCCTGGGCCAGCTTTTCCCATTGGCACATCCCGTCCGACGCCACCCCCATGAGGTACTCGACCGTTTCGGTCGCCTCGAAAGACATCTGGAACTCCTCAAATACCGCCCGCCCGCCCTTGCTTATCACCGGTGTGCAGACCCTGGCCGGTTTCAGCATGGTCATTAGAAGCGCGGCGGCCCGTCCAATGTAGCGATCAAACAGTACGGCGTCCGTATGACCGGCGCGATCGCTGTCGAGGTAATCCAAAATCGGTATCAGGTCAGATTTCGTGGAAGAGAACACTCCCTTGCCGTCGACCACGACCACAAAATTGTGGTCACCCTGTGCGAATTCACTTAACGTAAGCATATATGGTTCCTGACAGTTTATTGTCAGCCGCCGCCTTTCAACTCCGGGTCCACATGGATAATTACCTGCGAGACATCATCAACATTGTCCAGCAGCTTTCGTTCCACCTGCTTGGCAATGTCGTGGCCTTCACGTACGGAAAGATTCGGGTCGACCACAATATCTATCTCCACCAGAATCTGTGACCCGGAATACCGAGCCTTGATATCGTGCGCCTGCCTGACCCCGTCGACAGTCTCGGCGTAATCGGTAAGCTGCCTGAGGATATCCTTGTCGGGTGCGGTGTCAATTACTTCTTTCACGGTTGTCCAAATCAGCCCGCTGCCCACC
>JAUXCD010000046.1 GCA_030619085.1 Candidatus Zixiibacteriota bacterium | reverse complement strand
TTACGATGGATATTGACTTGATCACGCCGATTGCGCTTGAGAAAGAGCTTCGCTTCGCTATTCGCGAGGGTGGCCGCACGGTAGGTGCCGGCGTCGTTGCGGAAGTTATTGAATAAGAGTAGAAGAAACGTTTTTGATATAGAATTACAATGCCGAGAGATAGAATAACACTGGCTTGTGGCGAATGTAAACGCCGCAATTACGACACTAGCAAGAACAAAAGATTGCATCCGGAGCGTGTGGAGTTTCGCAAATACTGTCGTTTCTGTGACAAGCACACGTTGCACAAGGAAACAAGATAGTAGATTCCTTCACAGGCCAGTAGCTCCAATTGGTAGAGCGCCGGTCTCCAAAACCGGATGCTGGGGGTTCAAGTCCCTCCTGGCCTGCAATCTTTATAAATAGAAGAGTGTTGCTTTGGAGAAGTTTAAGAAGTTTTTGAAGGAAGTAGTCGCCGAGCTGAGAAAAGTCACCTGGCCGACCAAAGAAGAGTTGATCGGGTCGACTATTGTTACGGTAGTCGTTTCGCTCATAGTCGCAGTGTTTATCGGTATTGTTGACCGCATTCTGACTTTAATTATCAGAATGATATTCGGAGCCGGTATTGGAGGTTGATTAGACGATGGCGTTAGAGTGGTATGCTGTTCATACGTATTCGGGTCACGAGCATAAGGCCAAGAGGTATCTTGAGTCGGCCGTTATAAACGCCGGTCTGGAGGATAAGTTCGGCCAGATTCTGGTCCCGACCGAAGAGGTGACCGAGATGAAACACGGCCGGCGAGCGACATCGACGAAGAAGTTCCTCCCCAGCTACATTCTGGTTCAGGTAGATCTCACCAAGCAGACCCTGGATCTGGTGGTTTCGACGCCCGGCATTACCAATTTTGTCGGCAGCGCCGGCAAGCCGCGGTCGCTGAAGGAGAAAGAGGTCGAACGAATTGTCGGGCAAATAGATAAGAGCCGCACCGAAGAGGTTACGGAAGTACCGTTCCAGTCCGGAGATCCGGTCAAGGTCAACGACGGTCCTTTCCAGGATTTCTCCGGGACGGTCAGCGAGGTCAATATGGAGCGGCGCAAGGTGAAGGTGATGGTATCGATTTTCGGTCGCCCCACTCCGGTCGAGCTCGACTTCCTGCAAGTTGAAATGGTGAAAAGTAAGTAAGGAGAAACGGCTAAGGTGGCTAAGAAAGTTACTGGCTATATCAAGCTTCAGATTCCTGCCGGGCAGGCCAATCCTGCGCCTCCCGTCGGTCCCGCGTTAGGTCAGAGAGGCGTCAATATCATGGAGTTCTGCAAGGCTTTTAATGCTCGCACGAAGGATAACAATGGTATTCTCACGCCTGTTATTATCACCGTCTATGTTGACAAGTCCTTCAGCTTTATCACCAAGACGCCTCCGGCGTCGACGCTGCTGAAGCTGGCGGCCAAGATAGACAAAGGCTCCGGGGTCCCTAACAAGGACAAGGTGGGAATGGTGACGAAGGACCAGGTCCGGGAAATCGCCGAGAAGAAGATGGAAGATTTGAACGCATCGTCGGTGGAAACCGCAATGCTGATGGTGGAAGGTACTGCACGCTCCATGGGTATTGAGGTGCAGTAAATCGGGAAATACCGTATTACTTTAATTCGTTTGTACCTGCGGCAGCTTTAAGCTGCTGACGGGGAGAGTAGAATAAATGAAACATTCCAAAAACTACAACAATTACCGCGAGAAAATTGACCGAACCACACGTTATTCGATTGACGACGCATTGGCGGTTCTCAAGGAGAGCCATTATGCCAAGTTCGACGAGTCTGTCGAGGTGGCGGTTCGACTGGGTGTGAATCCGAAACATGCCGACCAGATGGTTCGGGGCACCGTAGCCCTGCCGCACGGCACCGGTAAATCGGTCCGGGTGGCCGTTTTTGCCCAGGGTGACAAGGCGACCGAGGCTCAGGAAGCTGGCGCTGATTTTGTCGGGGCTGAGGAACTGGCCGGAAAAGTCAAAGAGGGTTGGACCGATTTCGACGTGGCGGTGGCCACGCCGGACATGATGCGAATTCTGGGTCCGCTGGGTAAGATTCTGGGTCCGCGCGGCCTGATGCCTAATCCCAAAACGGGCACGGTCACCATGGACGTCGCGCGCGCCGTCAAAGAACTCAAGGGCGGCCGTATTGAGTTTCGCGTCGACAAACAGGCCAACGTGGCCGCAGCGGTCGGCAAGATGTCCTTTGATCAGGACAAAATCCGTGAGAACGTACTGACCTTTATCGACGCTCTGTTGAAAGCCAAACCGTCCAGCACCAAGGGCGCCTATTTTCTGGGTGCCTCGATTTGTTCGACGATGAGCCCGGGGTTGAAACTTGACCACGCTGAACTGATCGCAACCCTGAAGAAGTAGTTTAAAGGAGCCGAGGAAATGCCTAAACCGGAAAAAATTGAAGCTGTCGCAGCTTTGAAGAAGTTGTTCGAAGAATCGGACTCCATGTTTGTCACAGACTACAAGGGGTTGAATGTCGCTGACATGACGGTTCTGCGTCGGCAACTGCGCACCAATAACGTAAGATATCTGATAGCCAAAAATACCCTCATGCGTATCGCCGCGGACCAGGCCGGAATCAAGGATTTCGACCAGCACTTCTCGGGCCCGACGGCCGTGGCGTTTGCCCAGGATGACCCGGCCGTGGCGGCCAAGATCCTGCATGATTCCTACAAAGATCGGGATCTGCCGCGCATGAAGGCGTTCATCGTTGATAACGACTACTTCGACGGTTCTGAAATTCAGCGCCTGGCCGACCTTCCGCCGCGCGACATCCTGCTCTCGCAGTTGGTCGCGTCTGTCGAAGCGCCTTTCAGCGAACTGGTTGGTTCGCTTGATGGATTCTTCAGGGGCCTGGTCGGTGTGATTGACGCCCTGAGCGAGAAGAGGGAGAGCGAAGCCTAAGAGGACCTTTGCGAACTGATTTCAGCCAATGCTTCTCAGCGACATGGTCCTGTCGCTGTGGTTGGGAAAAGTTCACGATATGAAAATAGATTAATAATAACCTATAGTGTTGTGAGGTAGAAAAAGTGGCAAACGCAGCGATTGATGAGATTGTTGAGAAAATATCGACTCTCAGCGCAATGGATTTGGCCGATCTGTCCAAAGCTATTCAGGACAAGTTCGGCGTAACTGCCGCCGCCCCCGTGGCCATGGCTGCAGCTCCAGGCGCCGCCGCTCCGGTGGAAGAGCAAACCGAGTTTGATGTTGTTCTTAACTCATCCGGTGACAAGAAGATTCAGGTAATTAAGGCTGTCCGCGAGTTGACATCGCTAGGTCTCAAAGAAGCCAAGGATCTGGTCGAAAGCGCCCCTTGCAAGGTGAAAGAGTTAGTCTCCAAAGACGAGGCCGAGAAGGCCAAGGAGAAGCTCGAAGCCGCCGGCGCTCTCGTCGAAGTCAAGTAATTTGCCTGGATATGTTTAGGGTCGGGAACTTTTCGGTTCCCGACCCGTTATTGGCTAAGCAGCCACGCGAAAATTCCCGTTCTTTTTTGTTTGATGGGTTGATTGACTGCGAAATCGGCTCCCTGATTTAAACATTATAGGGAGATGAATGAGATAAATGACAGGATCACCGGGACTATCAGAATTTTGTTGAACCGGCCCGCGGCGGTGCTTGATACCGTTGTGCGCGGTTTTTCCTACATATGGAGGATATTGCCTTGTCCCAGACAGGTTTCGTAACACGCAAGACATATGGGGCGTTGTCCGACGCCGCGGAAATGCCCAATTTGCTCGATGTGCAGTTGGCGTCCTATAATGATTTCCTCCAGGCCGATGTTCCTCCCGCCAAGAGGGAACTGAAGGGCCTGCAACGCATCTTCTCCGAGATCTTTCCGGTAACGGACATTCACGAGAACTATACCCTCGAGTATGTCGGCTATCATCTCGGTCCGCATCGCTATTCCATCAGAGAATGCCGCGAGCGGAATATGAGTTACGCCGCTCCGTTGCGCGTGACGATGCGTTTGATCGCCCGCCAGGGAGAAGGCGACCAAAAAGAGGTGAAGGACATCATTGAGCAGGATGTCTATCTCGGCGAGTTGCCCGTTATCACCGAGTGGGGCACCTTTATCATTAATGGCTCTGAAAGAGTCATTGTCAGCCAGTTGCATCGCAGTCCGGGAGTGTTCTTCGATGATGACATCCACCCGAACGGCAAGAGGCTCTTCTCGGCCCGCATCATACCCTATCGTGGCTCCTGGATTGAGTTCTCTACCGATATCAATGACATCATGTACGTGTACATTGATACCAAGCGTAAAATCCCGGCTACCTGTATGCTTCGGGCTATCGGTTATTCCACCGACGAAGACCTTATCAACCTGTTCTACAAGGTGGACACCCTCTCTCTGCGCGGCAAGAATGCGGCCGGTGATGAGGAGCATCACCTGGCCCAAACCGTCATTGACAGTGAAACCGGCGAGGTCCTGTTCGCAACCGGCGACATTATCACCGCCGAAATGGTGGAAAAGCTCAAGGAAGTGGGCTGCAAGTCGGTCAAGGTTATCAGGAGGGAAGAAAGGCGCGAAGTTCCGGTTATTCTGAATACCATCAAGAAAGACACCACCAAATCGCGTGAGGAAGCGCTTTTTAAGATTTATTCCCTGCTGCGGCCGGGCGAACCGCCGACCATGGAAATGGCCGAGTCGCTGCTGGATAAATATTTTTTCAATACCAAGCGCTATGATCTGGGTGAAGTAGGCCGTTATATGATCAACCAGCGTCTGGGTATGAAGGTACCGCTGGACAAGTCGGTTCTCGACCCGGATGACCTGGTGGCCATCATCCAGTATCTGGTCGGTCTATGCAACGATCGCGGTTTCACCGACGATATCGACCATCTGGGTAATCGACGGGCCCGCACAGTCGGCGAACTGCTGGCTAATCTCTTTTCGGTGGCCCTCACCAGAGTGGCGCGGACAATTCGTGAACGGCTCTCGTTGAAGGATCAAGAGAACGTCACGCCACAGCTTCTGGTCAATGCCCGCACGGTATCCTCGGTTGTAGAAACGTTCTTCGGTTCGTCGCAGCTCTCCCAGTTCATGGATCAGACCAACCCGTTGTCGGAATTGAACCACAAGAGGCGTCTTTCGGCGCTGGGCCCGGGCGGTCTGACCAGAGAAAGAGCCGGGTTCGAGGTTCGCGACGTGCACCACACGCATTATGGCCGGATGTGTCCAATCGAGACTCCGGAAGGACCGAATATCGGTCTGATCACGTATCTGACCACGTTTGCCCGTATTAATAAGTACGGGTTCCTCGAAACGCCGTATCGCAAGGTCCACAAAGGCAAGGTGACCACTGAGATAGAATATCTTTCGGCTGACGAAGAGGACCGCTACTATATCGCGGCTTCCAGTGAACCTCTCGACAGCAAAAATGTCTTTGTCGGTGAAAACGTCACCGCGCGCCGCCGTTCGGATTACCCGATCGTGAGCCGGGAGGATGTCCAGTTCATGGACGTATCCCCGCGCCAGATTGTATCGGTGGCGGCCTCGCTCATCCCGTTCCTGGAGCACGACGACGCCAACCGTGCCCTGATGGGCTCCAACATGCAGCGCCAGGCGGTGCCGCTGTTGAAGACCGAAGCGCCGGTGATTGGTACCGGTATGGAGCGCAAAGTTGTCTCGGATGCCGGGGCGGTCGTTAAGGTCAGGCAGTCGGGGACCGTGATCTTTGCTGACAGCCATAGGATTGTGGTCAGGCCGCAGGTGCGTCAGCGGGTCGGCAAGCTCGGCTATATCGAGGATGACGAATATCTGCTGACCAAGTTCCGTCGGTCAAACCAGGACACCTGCATCACTTACCGACCGGTAGTTAAATCCGGCGACGAAGTGGCGGCCGGTGATATTATCTCCGACGGTCCGGCGGTCGATGGTGGCGAATTGGCCCTGGGCCACAACGCCCTGGTGGCGTTTATGCCGTGGCGGGGGTACAATTTCGAGGATGCCATTATCCTCTCCGAGCGACTGGTACATGAGGATATCTTTACCTCGATTCACGTCGAAGAATACGATTTACAGGTTCGTGATACCAAGCGCGGTGCTGAAGAAATCACTCGCGAGATTCCCAACGTTTCGGAAGAGGCGCTGTTGAACCTAGACGAGAACGGGATCGTTCGCATCGGGGCGGAGGTTGAGGCCGGCGACATTCTGGTGGGCAAAGTTACCCCCAAGGGTGAAACGGAACTCTCTCCCGAAGAAAGACTGCTCCGGGCGATATTTGGCGAGAAGGCGGGCGATGTAAGGGATGCCAGCCTGAAAGCGCCTCCGGGGATGAAGGGTGTTGTCATCAACACCAACGTCTTCACCCGCAAGGAGCGCTCCGAGGAAGCCAAGAAGCAGGAGAAGGTCCAGACGGCGGAAATCAAGAAGGTCTTCGGCAAGCAGATTAACGACATCAAGTCGCTGCGTGACCACAAGATCGGCGAACTGCTGGCTGACAAAACTTCAAATACCGTGCGATCTGTAATTGACAATTCCGTTATGATTCGCGCGGGGCACAAGTATAAGGCTGATTTCTTTGAGTCGTTCGATGTCGACGGTTCGGTGGCCCCGGAAGGTTACTGCACCGCAGACGCAGTCAACAAGAACGTTGACAGCGTTATTAAGGAAGCTGCCGGCTTGATGGACGCCAAGAAACAGAAAATGGAGATCGAGATCGACAAGGTCGTGCGCGGCGCCGAACTTCCTCCGGGCGTGAAACAACTCGTGAAGGTGACGATCTCCATCAGACGCAAGATTTCCGTCGGCGACAAGATGGCCGGACGACACGGTAATAAGGGCGTCGTCTCGAAAATCGTGCCGATAGAAGACATGCCATACATGGCTGACGGCACCCCGATAGATATCTTGCTCAACCCGCTGGGCGTACCGTCGCGAATGAACGTCGGTCAGATTCTGGAAACGCATCTGGGCTGGGCGGCCAAGAAGCTTGGCGAGTGCTATGCTACGCCGGTGTTCGAAGGCGCCTCGGTGGACCAGATTAAGGATAAACTGAGAGAAGCCGGTCTGCCTGAAAGCGGCAAGACCCGCCTCTTTGACGGCTTTACCGGCCGCTCGTTCGATAACGACATAACGGTCGGATACATCTATATGCTCAAGCTGTCTCACCTCGTCGATGACAAGATTCACGCCCGCTCGATCGGCCCATACTCGCTTGTTACCCAGCAACCTCTGGGTGGTAAGGCGCAGTTCGGCGGTCAGCGGTTTGGTGAAATGGAAGTGTGGGCGCTGGAAGCTTACGGTGCCGCCTACACGCTGCAGGAAATGCTAACGGTGAAATCCGACGATGTCACCGGACGCAGCCGCGTGTACGAGGCTATCGTCAAGGGTGAGAACCCTCCGGAACCGGGTTATCCCGAAGCCTTTAACGTTCTCGTTAAGGAGCTTCAGGCCCTCGGGCTGGACATCAGGCTGCTGGAAAAGTAGCGACAGGCTTTGGAGTGTGAATAGTTCGCCTCGCGTGCGGACTTATGTAATAAAGGAGTGACCGATGGTCGATATGTTTGGAAGTCAGGGAGACAAAAATCGGACTGCCGAGTTTGCGGCGATTCAGATCCAGATGGCGTCGCCGGAGACTATTCTCTCCTGGTCTTATGGTGAAGTGACCAAGCCGGAGACGATTAACTACCGGTCTTTCAAGCCGGAACGCGACGGCCTTTTCTGCGAAAGGATTTTCGGTCCGGTCAAAGACTGGGAGTGCAATTGCGGCAAGTATAAACGTATTCGGTTCCGTGGTATCGTCTGCGATCGTTGCGGGGTCGAGGTCACCCAGTCCAAAGTCCGGCGCGAGCGCATGGGCCATATTGAACTGGCCGTGCCCGTTTCGCACATCTGGTATTTCAAATCCCTCCCATCACGCATAGGCCATCTGCTTGATCTGTCCATCCGTGAACTGGAGAGGATCCTTTATTACGAAAACTACATAATGATCGATCCGGGCAACACCTCTTTCGATGTCGGCGATGTCCTCAACGAGGAAGAGTTCCTCGATCTGGAAGAGGCGGGGAAGACGTTTGACGCCCGCATGGGGGCGGAGGCCGTCCGTGAGCTGCTCAAAAAGATAGATATTGACGAGCTGGCCGTCACTCTTCGTGCCCAGGCCAAGGTGGAGACTTCGGTGCAGCGCAAGAAAGATACTCTCAAGCGCCTGCGCATTGTCGAGTCTTTCCGTCAGTCCAATAACCGTCCGGAGTGGATGGTTCTTGAGGTTGTTCCGGTCATCCCGCCCGATCTGCGGCCGTTGGTGCCACTGGAAGGCGGCCGGTTTGCGACCTCCGATCTCAACGACCTCTACCGCCGGGTTATCAACCGCAATAACCGTCTTAAAAAGCTTATTGATATTCAGGCTCCGGACGTGATTCTCCGCAACGAGAAGCGGATGTTGCAGGAATCTGTTGATGCTCTTATGGATAACGGCCGCCGGACCCACTCGGTGCGCGGCGACTCCAAGCGACCGCTGAAGTCGCTGTCGGATCTGCTCAAAGGCAAGCAGGGCCGCTTCCGCCAGAATCTGCTGGGTAAACGCGTCGATTATTCCGGCCGTTCGGTGATTGTCGTCGGCCCCGATCTGAAACTACACCAGTGCGGTTTGCCCAAGAATATGGCCCTCGAGCTTTTCAAACCCTTCATCATTATGAAGCTCGAAGAAAAAGGGTATGTACAGACGGTCAAGTCGGCCAAGAAACTGGTCGAAAAAGAGCGCCCGGAAGTCTGGGATATTCTCGAGGAGATTATCGAAGATCACCCGGTGATGCTTAACCGCGCCCCGACGTTGCACCGGCTAGGTATTCAGGCTTTTTACCCGGTGCTGGTCGAAGGAAAGGCGATTCGTCTTCATCCGCTGGTCTGCGCCGCTTTCAACGCCGATTTCGACGGTGACCAGATGGCTGTCCATGTGCCGCTTTCGTTTGAGGCGCAACTGGAAGCCAGGGTATTGATGTTGTCGACCAACAATATCCTGTTGCCGTCCTCCGGTCGTCCGGTTGCGATTCCCTCGCAGGATATCGTTTTGGGCTGCTACTATCTGACCAAGGTTCGCGAAGGTGCCAGGGGAGAGGATCACAATTTCAGTTCTCCCGATGACGCTCTGGCCGCTTACAATGCTGATCTCATTGATTTGCATGCCAAAATCAATGTCCGCATGGACCACCAGATGGTCAAAACGACGGCTGGTCGGTTGGTCTTCAACAACGTCCTTCCCAAGGACATGCCCTACTTTAACGACTTGGCCAAGAAGGGCCGCATGGAGGGCCTGATCGGCGAATGCTATCTCAAGCTCGGTCAGACCGTAACCGTAGCACTCCTGGATCGACTGAAACGCCTCGGCTTTGAGTATGCCACCCTGTCCGGCACGACCGTTTCGATTGATGATCTGGTCGTTCCGAAGGAAAAGCAGAAAATCATTAAGGCAGCCAATACCGATGTGGACAAGATTGAAAAGTTGTACGAAAAGGGTGTAATCACCAACAGTGAGCGATACAACAAGGTTATCGATACCTGGACCAATGTCACCAGTGACGTTACCGAAGTCATGTTCAAAAATCTGGCGGCCGAGAACCAGGGTTTCAACCCGGTCTTTATGATGGCCGACTCCGGCGCGCGTGGTGACAAGCAGCAGATTCGTCAGTTGGCCGGTATGCGTGGTCTGATGGCCAAGCCGCAGAAGAAGATTACTGGCGGCGTCGGAGAAATTATTGAAAATCCTATCACGGCCAACTTCCGCGAGGGACTGTCCGTGCAGCAGTACTTCATCTCCACACACGGTGCTCGTAAGGGCTTGGCCGACACGGCGTTAAAGACCGCCGACGCCGGTTATCTGACCCGCCGGCTGGTCGATGTGGCCCAGGATGTGATTATTCGCCAGGTTGACTGCGGCACCATTCTGGGGCTGGAAGTGTCGGCCATTAAAGAAGGCGAAGAAATTATCGAATCCCTGCGCGACCGTATTTTGGGGCGCGTGACACTTGATGACATATATGACCCGATCACCGAAGAACTGATTCTCGCAGCCGGCAGTCAGATTTGCGAGGAAGAAACCGATCGAATTGATGAGGCCAATATCGACACAGTCCGCATTCGTTCGGTGTTGACCTGCGAATCGCGTTACGGTGTCTGTGCCAACTGCTACGGCCGAAATCTGGCCACCATGAAAATGGTTGATATCGGTGAAGCGGTAGGCGTGATCGCTGCTCAGTCCATCGGTGAACCGGGTACTCAGCTTACCCTGCGTACTTTCCACATCGGTGGCACCGCGGCCCGTATCGCCGAGGAGTCCCAGTTCAAGTCCAGGCATGGCGGCACTATCAAGCTGGTCGACATCAAGTCCGTGGTGCGGGCTGATGGTACGGCCATGGTAGTCAGTCGTGAAGGCGTGGGTGAAGCCCACATTCTCGATGATAAGGACCGTGTCCGCACGCGCTTGGTTGTTCCCTACGGGGCGCATTTGCTGGTCGAAGATGGGCAGGAAGTAAAGAAAGGCGAGGTCCTCTACGAGTGGGATCCCTACACCCGAACGATTCTGTCCGAGAAAAGTGGTAAGATTGTCTTCCGGGATATCATCAAGGACGTCTCCATCAGGGAGGCCATCGATGACCAGACCGGTCTGATGCAGACTATCGTAATCGAGACCAAGGATAAGACCCTTTTCCCGGCTATAATTATTCAGGCGGGTAAAGATAAGATCGTGGCCAGCTACCGGATTCCGACCGAGGCTCAGATTCAGGTTCGCGACGGTCAGGATATTTTGGCCGGTGATGTGCTGGTGAAGATTCCCCGAGTTATCTCCAAATCGCGCGATATCACCGGTGGTTTGCCGCGGGTGGCAGAGCTCTTCGAGGGCAGAAAACCGCACGATCCGGCGGTCGTTTCGGCGATTGACGGTATGGTTGAATTCGGTAAGATCGTCCGCTCGCAGCAGCAGATTATTATTAACGGCGATGAGGAAGAGATCGGCGAATATCTGGTTCCTCACGGGAAGCACTTGATGGTCCACGACGGCGACCGGGTCCGGGCGGGCGACCGCCTCTGCGAAGGCGCCATCCACCCGCAGGATATTCTCGATATTCTCGGTGTTCAGGAAGCTCAGGCCTACCTGGTAAACGAGATTCAGGAGGTTTACCGGCTCCAGGGTGTTAAGATCAATGACAAGCACATCGAGGTAATCGTCCGCCAGATGATGCAGAAAGTGCTGATCGAGTCGGTTGGCGATACCAATTTCCTCGAAGGCGAGAAGGTGGACAAAATCAAGTTCTCCGATGAAAACGCTCGTATTATCGCCGAAGGCGGCGAGGCGGCTACATCCAAACCGCTGCTTCTGGGAATTACCAAGGCCTCGCTCTCAACGGAGAGCTTTATCTCGGCAGCCTCCTTCCAGGAGACCACCAAGGTCCTCACCGAGGCCGCGATATCCGGCAAGGTGGACTGTCTGCTGGGCTTGAAGGAGAATGTCATTATAGGGCATCTGATTCCGGCTGGTACCGGAATTGAGCAATATAGCGACATTCAGGTCGTTGCTCCCGAAGAAGAGGAGACGGAAGACGAAGGGGTCGCGGTGGCCGACGCAGATAGCGGCGCGGTGGTGGAGATTATTGACAATAACTCTTGACAGACAACGGACTAATTGTTAAAATGCGATTCTGTATATTAAAAAGTATGCAAATTTTAAACAGGAGTGGTTTTGCCGACTATTAACCAACTGATTCGTAAGGGGCGTGTTAGGGTCGAAGAAAAGACGAAAACCCCGGCCCTCAAATCTTCCCCGCAAAAACGAGGTGTTTGCACCCGTGTGTACACTTCAACGCCGAAGAAACCTAACTCGGCACTGCGAAAAGTTGCCCGTGTTCGGCTGACCAATCAGATAGAAGTCACAGCGTATATCCCGGGTGAAGGCCACAACCTTCAGGAACACTCGATCGTCTTGATTCGTGGCGGTCGTATTAAGGACCTTCCGGGTGTGCGATATCATATTATTCGTGGCAGCATGGATACGGCCGGTGTCGCCGACCGCAGACGTGGGCGCTCGAAGTATGGGACCAAGAAACCTAAGGAATAAACGGTAGTAGCAAGATATGTCGAGACGTACCAGAGCCAATAAGCGGGAAGTAGTCCCAGATCACAAGTACAGCGATAGGCTGGTCACCCAGTTTGTGTCCTGCTTACTCAAGAGCGGCAAGCGTTCAGTCGCCGAGAACATTCTGTATGATGCCATCGCCGTAGTCGAAAAGAAGTCCGGCGAAAGCGGCCTGGAGATGTTCCGCAAGGCCGTCAATAATGTCAAGCCCGTGCTTGAGGTTAGATCGCGGCGCGTCGGCGGTGCTACTTACCAGGTTCCTGTGGAGGTCCGCCCTGACCGCCGTACGGCGCTGGCTATCCGCTGGCTGATTGGCTATGCCACCAGTCGGCCGGGCAGAACGATGGCGGACAAGCTCTCCGCAGAGTTTCTGGCGGCCACCAGCAACGAGGGTGGCGCCATTAAGAAAAAAGAAGATACCCACAAGATGGCCGAAGCCAATAAGGCTTTCGCTCATTTTAAATGGTAGTGATGTCACCGATATGGTGATGTCGGATAACAATGTAAGGCCCAAGAGGGTCGCCTATTTGGAAGGGTCATATTTGACGAACTCGCACTGACCGTTGATAGGTTGACAACCCTGGTTTATTAAAAAACCCTGCTGATTAATTTAACCGGGCGCAGTACTTATCGACTTTGCCAAGAAGTTCTGTACTTAGATTATGGTCAGTCAGGGGTTTTTTGTGTCTTTGTTATTATGTTAAGTAAGATTAGAAATATTGGGATTATGGCTCATATCGATGCCGGGAAAACGACTACGACGGAGCGTATTCTCTATTATACCGGCAAGACCCATCGGATCGGTGAGGTTCATGATGGCGCGGCCACCATGGACTGGATGGCACAGGAAAAGGAGCGCGGTATTACTATTACATCGGCCGCGACCACTTGTTTCTGGCGGGACCACACTGTCAATATTATTGACACTCCCGGCCACGTCGATTTCACGGTGGAGGTTGAGCGCTCGCTCCGCGTTTTGGACGGCGCCGTGGCCCTGTTCTGCGCGGTCGGCGGGGTGGAGCCACAGTCGGAGACTGTTTGGCGCCAGGCCGACAAGTATCACGTCCCCCGCGTAGCCTATATTAATAAAATGGATCGCACCGGGGCGGATTTCGACTTCACTCTCAACACCATGAACAACCGCTTTGCCACCAAATGTGTGGCCATTGCCATTCCGGCCGGCGAGGGTGAGATGTTTAGTGGCATTATCGACCTGATGACCATGAAATTCCGGGTGTTCCGCGAGGATTCTCAGGGCACCGAATACGACGACCTGCCCGTTCCTGACGATATGCTGGAGAAAGCCAACGAATATCGCGAGAAACTTCTCGAGGCGGTGGCCGAATACGACGACCATCTCCTCGAGCAGTTTTTGCATGACGAAAAGTTGGATCCGGCCGATGTGCTGGCCGCCGTCCGGAAGGCCACTGTCAACCTGGATATGGTTCCGGTTCTCTGTGGATCGTCGTTCAAGAACAAGGGCATCCAGAAACTTCTTGACGCGGTTGTGGATTTCCTGCCCTCGCCCATGGATATGCCCCCAATCAAGGGTCATGACAAAGATAAGCCGACCAAGGAACTCACGCGCAAGCCGTCTGTTGATGAGCCGACGTCCGCCCTGGCTTTCAAGATTACAACCGACCCATATGTCGGTCGCCTGACTTATTTGCGTGTCTATTCCGGTCAGGTGGTGGCCGGTTCGTACCTCTACAATCCGAACAGCGGCATCAAGGAGCGAATAGCTCGAATTCTTCGGATGCATTCGAATAAACGTGAGGATGTTAAGGTTGCTCCGGCCGGCGATATCGTGGCCGTTATCGGGCTACGCAAAACGACTACCGGCGACACACTCTGTGATGTCAAACATCCTATTATGCTGGAGACCATGACCTTTCCGGCACCGGTGGTGTCGGTCTCAATCGAGCCCAAAACCAAGGCCGATCATGACAAACTCACCGATGCTTTGACCAAATTGGCCGAAGAGGACCCAACTTTCATAGTAAAGTACGATGAAGAGACAGGCCAGACAATCATCAGCGGCATGGGTGAACTTCATCTGGAGATTCTGATCGACCGTTTGAGGCGGGAATTCAGTGTCGGTGCCTCGGTGGGACGCCCGTCGGTTGCTTACAAAGAAGCGATCACCAGGGAGGTTGAGTGCGAGGGCCGCTTTGTACGGCAGTCGGGTGGCAAGGGTCAGTACGGACACGTTATGCTGCGTCTGAGACCGACCACCGACGGTAAGGAGTTTGATTTCGAAAACAAGCTCGTGGGAACCAATGTCCCCCGCGAGTATGTCCCGGCGGTTGAGAGGGGTGTCAAGGAGGCTATGACCAATGGTGTCCTGGCCGGATACCCGATCACCGGTGTCCATTGCGAGATTTATGACGGCAGTCATCACGATGTGGATTCCAACGAGATGGCGTTTCGTATTGCCGGCTCGATGGCTTTCCAGAACGGCGCCAAAAAGGCGATGCCGGTATTGCTCGAGCCCATCATGGATGTGGAAGTGGTGGTACCGGAGGCTTACATGGGAGCCGTCGTGGGCGATCTTAATTCCCGTCGCGGCAAGATCAACGGCATGGTGCCGCGCGACGGCGTAACGATCGTGGCCGTCAGCGTACCGCTCTCGGAAATGTTTGGATATGTGAATACCCTGCGCAACATCTCACAGGGAAGGGCTGTGTACTCGATGCAATTTGCCCGGTACAAGGCCATCCCCGTGGAAGTGTCCAGAAAGATGTTAGAAAAAGCGAAAATCTAGGTTATATAACGGAGGAAAGCCCGAGTCATGGCTAAGGAGAAGTTTGAACGGACAAAGCCGCACGTAAACGTCGGCACGATTGGTCATGTAGATCACGGTAAGACGACGTTGACAGCGGCGATGACGA
>JAUXCD010000004.1 GCA_030619085.1 Candidatus Zixiibacteriota bacterium | reverse complement strand
TTACGATGGATATTGACTTGATCACGCCGATTGCGCTTGAGAAAGAGCTTCGCTTCGCTATTCGCGAGGGTGGCCGCACGGTAGGTGCCGGCGTCGTTGCGGAAGTTATTGAATAAGTAAGCCGCTGATAGGAAATGAACGTGCAGAAAATAAGAATTAGGTTGAAGGCGTATGACCATTACGCCCTGGACAAGTCGACCAAGGAAATTGCCCGTACCGTGATTCGCACTGGGGCACGCATAATCGGCCCGGTACCGCTGCCGACCAAGCGGACGGTATACACCGTGTTGCGTTCACCTCACGTGGACAAAAAGTCGCGCGAGCAATTCGAGACACGAGTTCATAAACGCCTGATTGAAATCTATGATTCTACCCCGCAGACGGTGGACGCTCTCATGAAGCTCGACCTGCCGGCCGGCGTGGACGTGGAGATTAAAACCTGATAGGGTTTGTGTCTTATGAAAGAAATACTTGGTAAGAAACTGGGGACGACACGCATCTTTCACGAGAGTGGAGAAGCCGTCCCGGTAACGATAATAGAGGCTGGCCCGTGCCCGGTCGTGGCCAAACGGCCGACATCAAAAACAGGTGTCACCGCCTATCAGGTCGGATTCGGTCAGTGCAAAAAGGCCCGTGTCAACAAACCGACGGCCGGCCATTTCGCCAAAGCCGGAGTCGAGCCGACACGGTATCTGAGAGATATTCATTACGATGAAGCCGAGCTGGAGCCGGGCGCCGAACTGAAGGTCGGCATGTTCAAGACGGGGGAAAGGGTTGATGTAACCGGAATTTCCCGAGGTCTCGGTTTTGCCGGCGCTATGAAACGGCATCATTTCCAGGGTGCCAATAAGACGCACGGTCAGTCCGACCGGTGGCGTGCTCCCGGTTCGATCGGTCAGTCGTCCTACCCGTCGAGGGTCTTCAAGGGGACGCGCATGGCCGGACGGATGGGTAAGGACAAGGTTACGGTTCTCAATCTGGAAGTTGTGAAGATCATCGAAGAAGAGAACCTGATGTTGATCAAAGGCGCGGTTCCCGGATTTCGGGGTTCACTCGTGAAGGTGCGAAACACCAATCGCCGTTAGAATGGAATTGGCAATGAACGTGAAGCTGTATAATCAGGATGGAAAAGAAGTCGGCTCGGTGGAGCTGAAATCCGAGGTGTTTGACATCGAGCCCAACGAGGCCGTGGTTCACCAGTACATCGTCAACTATCTGGCCCGCCAGAGACAGGGAACCGCCTCGACGAAGACCCGCAATATGGTTCGCGGCGGTGGCCGTAAGCCCTGGCGTCAGAAGGGTACCGGTCGTGCTCGTGCCGGCACGATCCGCTCGCCGCTGTGGCGTGGCGGCGGCACCGTTTTCGGCCCCAGCCCTCGCGACTATGGCAGCAAGTTTCCGAAGAAGTTGAAGCGCCTGGCTGTGCGTTCGATTTTTTCGGACAAGGCTCATGGCGAGAAAATCAAGATCGTGGAAGAGTTAAAGTTCGATGAGATCAAGACCCGGGCGATGGCTTCGGTGCTTAACAATCTTGACCTGACCGGTAAGAAATGCCTGATACTCGATGAAGGTGTCAATCGGAACCTGGTCCTGTCCTGCCGCAATCTGCGGAAGGTGGTTTTTTGCCGCGCCGCACTGGCGAACGGCTACGATGTGATGAACGCCGACTACCTGTTGCTGACCAAAGCCGGCCTGGATAAAGTCGAAGAGGTGTTTGGTTAAAATGGAAGCATACAGAATCATATTGTCTCACATGGCCACTGAGCGCACCACCCGGTTGCGCGAACTAAATAACGAGTATGTTTTCGTGGTCGACAAGAGAGCTGGCAAGCACCAGATTCGACAGGCCGTTGTGGATGCCTTCAAGGTCAAGGTCGACTCGGTGCGAACCATGATTATACCCGGCAAGACCCGGCGGATGGGCCGTTTTGAAGGGAAGACACCTTCCTGGAAAAAGGCCATCGTTCGGCTCAAAAAGGGTGAAGTTATTACTATTTTCGAGAACGTATAGGTTAGGTTGGTGATCTGAAATGGCTGTTAAAAAGTTTCGTCCCAAGACACCGTCACTCCGGTTTCGCACGGTCCCGACTTTCGAGGATATCACTTCGACCGTTCCCGAGAAGTCGCTGCTGAGACCGCTGAAGAAATCGGGTGGACGCAATAATAAAGGCCGCATCACCGCCTACCAGCGTGGTGGTGGTCACAAGCGGTTCTATCGCGTGGTCGATTTCCGACGCAATAAGCACGATATCCCGGCTCGCGTCGCTTCTATCGAATACGACCCCAACCGTTCGGCCCGCATTGCATTGCTGCATTACGTCGACGGTGAGAAAAGATATATAATCGCGCCCGACGGCTTGAAGGTCGATGATCAGATCATGTCGGGAGAGAAGGCTGAAAATAAAGTCGGCAATGCTTTGCCGCTTGACAATATGATTCTGGGTACGACTGTGCACAATATCGAGCTCAAGCCCGGGAAGGGTGCTCAGATCGTGCGTTCAGCCGGTGCTCTGGCCCAATTGGTGGCTAAGGATGGCGGCAAGGCCACCCTCAAGTTGCCATCAGGCGAGACCAGGACGGTGCCTGTGAGTTGCTATGCCACTGTCGGACAGGTCTCCAATATCGACCACAAGAACGTGGTCTGGGGCAAAGCCGGCGCTTCACGTTGGCGTGGTATTCGCCCCTCTGTTCGGGGAGTCGCTATGAACCCGGTTGACCATCCCATGGGTGGTGGCGAGGGCCGCAGCAGCGGTGGTCGTCATCCTTGTACACCCTGGGGTAAGCCGACCAAGGGGTTCAAGACCAGACGAAAACGCAAGTCCATGGATCATTTAGTTGAAGACCGCAGAGCGAAAAAGTAAGTGTGGAGTGATATAGATGCCTCGTTCGCTTAAAAAAGGACCTTTTGTCGATACGCAGCTTCTTGATAAGATAGAAGCTCTAAACGAAACCGGTGAGAAGAAGGTTATAAAAACCTGGTCGCGGCGGTCAACCGTCACGCCCGACTTCATCGGCCATACTCTGGCCGTGCACACCGGTAACAAGTTTGTCCCCATCTATGTGACCGAAAACATGGTGGGCCACAAACTGGGCGAGTTTGCCCCCACCCGCACGTTTCGCGGCCACGGCGGCAGGCTGGCTGAGCGGTCATCCAAGGTGAAGGGATGAGTGTGATATGCTGGTAAAGTCAACCGCTCGTTTGAAGTACGTCAGCATCCCACCACGTAAGATGCGCCTGGTGGCTAATATGGTCAAAGGCCTGCCAGTCGAGAAAGCTTTGAATATTCTCAACTTCACGCCGCGTATCGCCGCCCATCACATCGCCAAGACGCTCAAGGCGGCGGCGGCTAATGCCCTGTCTATTGAGGGAACCGACACTCTGAAGCCGGAGGATCTGACGGTCAAGAAAATTACTGTTGACGAAGCTCCCACGGCCAAGCGTATTCGGTTTCAGTCGATGGGACGGGTGTTCCGGTATCGCAAGCGTTTCTGCCATCTGACGATCGAGTTGGAAGGCAACGCCGATAGCAAAGAAGCCGCCCGCCCTGCCAAGGGCCGAGCCAAAAAGGCTGATAAGGGTGAAAAGGCAGAGGCCTCAGCCAAGACCGCCAAGAAGTCGGCCACCAAGACCAAGAAAACGCCGGCCAAGAAGACGGCGAAAGCTCCGGCCAAAAAGACGGCCGTGAAAAAGACCGCGACCAAGAAAGCGGCGGACAAAAAGACAACAGCCAAGACCACTAAAAAGGTCTCGAAAGATAAAGAGTAAGGTAGTTAAGGAGTAAAGTTTGGGACAGAAGACACATCCCATAGGCTTTCGTTTGGGAATCATAAAGACCTGGAATAGTAGATGGTACGCCCCGGATCGCAACTTCGCGGATCTGGTCTACGAAGACATGATGATCAAGCGTTACATCAACCGGCGTTTGAGTAATGCCGGCATCGCCACGGTTAATATTTCTCGTGCTCCCAAGAGGGTGACCGTTGATATCCACACTTCCCGTCCCGGTATCGTCATCGGACGCAAGGGTGCGGAGGTTGACAAGCTGCGCGAAGAACTGCAGCTTCTCACCAGCAAGGATATCCTCCTCAACATCGTTGAGGTGAGAAGGCCGGAGCTCGATGCTCGATTGGTGGCTGACACCATTGCGCGTCAGCTTGAGGGCCGCGTGTCATTCCGTCGCGCTCTGAAGAAGGCCTTGGCGGCGACCATGAAGATGGGCGCCGTGGGAATCAAAGTCCAGTGTGCCGGTCGCCTTGGTGGCGCCGAAATCGCCCGCACCGAGAAGTACAAAGACGGTCGGGTTCCGCTGCACACGCTTCGGGCGGACATCGCCTACTCCACGTCCACGGCCCGGACTACTTATGGCTGTATCGGTGTGAAGGTCTGGATCTGTCGCGGTGAGATTCTGGAACAGGGTCAGTTCTACAACGACACCAAGGAGGAGCAGGCTCCTCCGCGGGAAGAACCAGCCATGAGACGCAGGCGTCGACCGGACGACAGAAAAGGCAAACGTCCGCGTGGTCGCATCCGTCGCCCGGCGGCCCCCGATCGGGCCGCCCCGAGAGGACGTCGCCCCGATCAGCCCGGCCAGTCTGCGGGCGGTAATAGACCGGCGCCCAAGCCCGCCTCGGCAGGTTCCCCTAAGCCCGCCCCGACAGGTCCCCGCAAGCCCAGGGACGGCGGCGAGAAGAAGTCAGAATAGGAAGTTCCGGATAGGACTGGAGATTAGATAGATGTTAATGCCAAAGAAGACCAAGTACCGTAAACAGCAGCGCGGCCGTATGAGAGGCAAGGCCTATCTCGGCAGCGTCGTTGATTTCGGAGAGTTTGGTCTCAAATCGCTGGAGCCATGCTGGCTGACCAACCGTCAGATTGAGGCAGCTCGTATTGCGATGACCAGACATATTAAGCGTGGCGGAAAGATCTGGATCAGGGTCTTCCCCGATAAACCCGTAACCAAGAAGCCGGCCGAAACGCGCATGGGCAAAGGCAAAGGCGCCCCGGAATACTGGGTGGCGGTGGTCAAGCCCGGACGCATTCTTTTCGAGATCGAAGGTATCTCCGAAACGCTGGCTCGTGAGGCTCTGCGCCTGGCTGCCAACAAGCTTCCGATGAAGACCAAGTTTGTAAGCCGCGCGGATACGATGGGAGTTTGATGATGCTTAAAGTTAAAGCCTTGCGAGAAATGACCCGTGTAGAGCTTCTTCAAAGGAAGAGTGAGCTTGAGGAAGAAACCTTCAACCTCAACATGAGACGGTCGTTGAAGCAACTGGATAATCCGCTCCGCCTGCGTCAGGTCGGTAGAGACATCGCCAAGGTGATGACGGTTTTGAATGAAGACAAGCTGGGTATCAGGAAGCTGGCCGAGGAGAAAACCTCGGTGCTGTCATCTTCCGGTACGACTGGTAAGGATAAGAAGTAAAAGGGAAACGATAAATGGCGGAGACCACTAGCAGAAGCAGACGCAAAGTCCGGCAGGGTACGGTTCTGTCGAGTAAGATGGACAAAAGTATTATTGTCCGCATCAACCGCACCATCATGCACCCGCTGTACAAGAAAACGTTTCGCACGTTTTCCAAGCTCTATGCTCACGACGAGAAGAACGATGCAGCAGTGGGTGATGTTGTACGCATAATGGAAACGAGGCCGCTGTCAGCGAAAAAACGCTGGCGATTGGTTGAAATAGTCGAGAAGGCTAAATAACGGCTGTGCCAACAGCGAATGGCTTGCGAAGGTAATTGAAAAATGATTCAGGAATATACCAGACTGACAGTTGCCGATAACTCCGGTGCCAAGAAGGCTATGTGCTTTCGCATCCTGGGCGGCAGGAAGAAGTACGCCAGTGTTGGGGATATTATCGTGGTGACGGTGAAAGAGGCCATCCCGGGCGGTACGGTGAAGAAGTCGGAAGTGTGTCGGGCGGTGGTTGTCCGGACGAAATCCGAGCTTAGCCGCAAAGATGGTTCGCTGATTCGTTTCTCCGATAACGCCGCGGTTATTATCAACGAGCAGAACGAACCGCGTGGAACGCGTATCTTTGGCCCGGTGGCCCGAGAGCTGAGAGAAAAACAGTTTATGAAAATTTTATCCCTGGCCCCTGAAGTGCTTTAGAGGAAGCTGTAGGCAATGCACATAAAAAAAGGTGATACAGTATACGTAAGAACCGGACAGCACAAAGGCAAAACCGGCCGCGTGTTGTTCGTATATCCCGTCAAGGGGACGCTGATAGTCGAGGGAATCAACATGAAAAAACGGCACCAGCGGCCGACTCAGAAAAACCCCAAAGGTGGCGTTATTACCATCGAGGGTCCTATCGCTATCAGTAACGTGGCCTTGTACAGTTCCACTCTTGGCGGCCCCACGAAAGTATCCATGCGGACCATCAATGAAGGTGGCAAGACCAGCAGGATTAGAATTTGCCGTAAAACCGGTGAGCAGATTTAAGGAATCGATTGTATGGCACGGCTGAAAGATAAGTATATGAATGAGGTGGTTCCCAAGCTGATGAAAGAGAACAAGTACTCGTCAGTTATGGAAGTTCCGAAGATGTCGAAGATCACCATCAATATCGGTGTCGGCGAAGCCACCCAGAACACCAAGGCGCTAGAGGCGGCCACCGGGGACCTGACCAAGATCACCGGTAGAAAACCGCACGTGGCGCGCGCCCGCAAGAGCATCTCGAACTTCAAACTGCGCCAGGGGACACCCATCGGCTGCGCCGTTACGCTGCGCCGGGATGGCATGTACGAGTTCTTCGATCGCCTGGTCAACGTTGCTATTCCGCGTATTCGCGACTTCCGCGGCATTAGCCCCAAGTCGTTCGACGGGCGCGGTAATTTCAACCTCGGGTTGAAAGAGCAGTTGATTTTTCCTGAAATCGAATACGACAAGATAGATAAAATCCGCGGGATGAATATCTCCATCACGACTACTGCCAAGACCGATGACGAGGCGCGGCAGTTGCTGCAAGAGATGGGATTTCCGTTCCGCAAGTAGGAGTGGATAGCTGACAGATGGCAAAGAAGTGTTTGATAGAAAAACAGAGTAAAAAGCCGAAGTATGGAGTTCGTGCGTACAGCCGTTGCCGCCGTTGCGGTCGGCCTCGTGCTTATATGCGCCGCTTCGGACTGTGCCGCATTTGTTTTAGACAGATGGCCCTGGCCGGTGATATTCCCGGCGTGGTAAAGGCGAGCTGGTAACCTGAAGAATTTACTGTTTTGGGAGTAAACGAAATATGAGTATGACCGATCCGGTCGCTGATTTGTTGACGAGGATTCGAAACGGGTGCAAGGCCGAGAAAAATGCCATTGACGTCCCGGCGTCAAATATCAAGCGGGAAATCGTACGTATCCTGCTCGAGAACAAGTACCTTCGGGACGTAGTGGAACTGCCTGACAACAAGCAGGGTATTCTTCGCATCTATCTTCGCTACAGTAGGGGCGACGAACCGGTGCTCAAGGGGATTACCCGCGTGTCAAAACCCGGCTTGCGTCGCTACTTCAGCTCTGAAGACGTCCGGCTGTCCGTGCACAATTCACGAGGCATGTTAGTTGTCTCCACTTCTCAGGGTATCATGACCAATTTCGATGCCGCCAAACGCGGTGTCGGCGGCGAAGCCCTGTTAAGGTGCTGGTAAGGAAAGGATTGTAGAATGTCGCGTGTTGGAAAACAGCCGGTGCCGGTCCCGGATAAGACCAAAGTTGATATCAAGGATAATGTTGTCACCATCACCGGTCCCAGGGGAACCCTTTGTCGGGCTATCCATCCGGACATCATGGCCGAGTTGAAAGAGAACGAAATCCTGGTGACCCGAAGCACCGAACTAAAGAAGCACCGGGCTTTGCACGGGCTGACGCGTTCCCTGATCAATAACATGATCATCGGTGTGACCGACGGCTTCAAACGGGAACTGAAAATTATCGGTGTTGGTTATCGAGCTGAGATGAAAAATCCCCAGACTCTGGTGATGCACCTGGGCTATTCGCATCCGATCATCTTCGGTATTCCCGAGGGTATCACGGTTTCGGTGATTCACAAGGAAAATCTGGTCACAGTCGAGGGTACAGACAAAGAAGTGGTCGGCGCGGTGGCGGCCAAGATTCGCTCCTTCCGCAAACCCGAACCCTACAAGGGCAAAGGCGTCCGTTACGTCGGTGAATACGTGCGCTCGAAGACTGGCAAGGCAGCGGCCAGTAGTGGCGCCTAAAAGTAACTTTTTGGTGTAAGATATGGCAGATAAGAATATTCAGAAAGCAAAGAAGGCGACTCGTCGTCGCCAGCGCGTGCGCCGTCACATTTTCGGCACCGCAAGTCGTCCGCGTCTGACGGTGGCGAAGTCACTCAACAACATCTTCGCCCAGATAATCGACGATGAAAAACAGGTCACGCTGGCGGCGGTTGCCTCCAACGGGAAAAACATCAAGCCGGATATCACCGACAAGATGAACAAGACCGAAGTGGCCAAGAAGGTCGGTGAGAGGATGGCTCAGGTAGCTCTGGAGAAGGGCATCGAAACGGTTATTTTTGACCGAAATCGCAACCGATTCCAGGGCCGCGTCAAGGCCGTTGCCGACGGCGCCCGGGAAGCCGGTTTGAAGTTTTAGATAAGATGGTATTCGCTATATAACGAAAGAGGTGTTGCTTGGCGAACTTCGATAGGGACAATCCAGAGTTTGATGAGAAGGTAATTAACGTTAATCGCGTCGCCAAAGTTGTCAAAGGCGGACGGCGGTTCAGTTTTACGGCTCTGGTAACGGTAGGTGATAACAACGGTAAAGTTGGCGTGGGCTACGGCAAGGCGCCGGAGGTCACCGAGGCTATTCGCAAGGGCAGTGAAGCTGCCAAAAAGGCGATGACCAGGATGAACCTCACCGAGGGCACTATCCCGCACCGTATCGATGGGAAATACAGCGCCACAACGGTGATGATGCGTCCGGCATCTCCCGGTACCGGCGTGATTGCCGGCGGCGTTGTGCGCGCGATTCTCGAATCCCTTGGTGTGCAGGATATCCTGACGAAGGTTCTGGGCAGCCGCAATCCCAACAACGTGGTTAAGGCGACCATTAACGGCCTGAAGAGCCTGCGCACCCGTGAGCAGGAAGATAATTTCCGCGAGAATGCCTAAGACCCGGCCGTAGATGAGGAAGTAAACAGATGCCCAGGTTGAAGATTACACAGGTTAGAAGCACAATAGACCGCAAGCGCCCCCAGAAACTGACGATCAAGGCGCTGGGTCTTGGTAAACTGCACCGGACCGTAATTCACAATGATACGCCGCAGATTCGCGGCATGGTCCGAGCGGTTGAGCATTTGATTAAAGTAGAAGAGATAGATTAAAGATTTTATTGAGGCAGCGATGGAGCTACAGGATATAAAACCGGCTGCAGGTTCAAAAGAGAAGAGCAGACGGGTAGGTCGCGGCACCGGCAGCGGTCTTGGCAAGACTTCCGGAAGGGGTCACAAAGGCCAGGGATCGCGCAGTGGTGCCAAGAAGAGACGTGGTCACGAAGGCGGGCAGATGCCGTTGCATCGCCGTTTACCCAAGCGCGGCTTCACGAATATCTTCAAAAAGGAAGTTCAGATTGTCAATCTTGGCGATCTCAATCGGCTCGTTACTACTGAGGTAACGAATGAGACACTGGAAGCGGCAGGCCTGATCAAGAAGGTGGCCGTTCCGGTCAAGATACTCGGCAACGGTGAGGTTCAGAAGGCGTTTAACGTCAAGGCGGCAGCCTTTTCCCAGTCGGCGACCTCCAAGATTGAAGCGGCCGGGGGAAAAGCTGAGGTGGTTAAGTGCTAGACACTTTCAGATCGGTATTTAAGGTTGAAGAGCTGAGAAAAAGGATTTTCTTCACGCTCGCAATTCTCGTCGTGTACAGAATTGGTGGGCACATCCCCACCCCGGGTGTCGACGGCTCTGTTCTGGCGGCCGCCCTGTCATCCAATTCCATCTTCGGTATGATCGACCTTTTTGCTGGTGGCGCCTTTGCCAAGGCGACTATTTTTGCGCTGGGCATTATGCCCTACATCTCCGCGTCCATTATGTTGCAGTTGCTCGGCGCGGTCGTTCCCTTCCTGCAGCGTCTGCAGCGTGAAGGGGAAGAGGGACGGCGCAAGATCACCCAGTATACCCGTTATCTGACAGTGTTAATCGCCGCTCTGCAGGCCTGGGGTACCGCCGGGTTTATTACTACCATCAATTTCAACGGCGTTTCGGCCGTTCATATGACTGGCGCCGGTTTTATTCCCCTGACCATCCTGACCTTCACTTGCGGTTGCATGTTTATTATGTGGTTGGGTGAGCAGATTACTGAGCGCGGTATCGGCAACGGTATCTCGTTGATCATTTTCATTGGAATTATCGCCCGCTTCCCGGAAGCCGTTATCGACGAAACGCAACGTGTGTTCCTGGGCAGCCGGTCGTTCTTTTTGGCCGTCACCATGCTGGCCATGATGGTTGCCGTTATTGCCGCTGTTATTCTTGTTACCCGCGCCCAGCGCAAGGTTCCGGTTCAGTACCCGCGCAAGGTTGTCGGTCGCAAAGTTCTCGGCGGCGCTTCGACGCATCTGCCGTTGTCGGTAAACTCCGCCGGTGTTATCCCGATCATCTTTGCCCAGTCGATCATGTTTTTGCCGTCGACGGTGGCTCAGTTGTTCCCCAACACCGACTGGGTTCAAAACCTGGTGTCGGTCTGGCTGGCTCCCGGTGAGTTCTGGTATTCGATCATCTATGGTTTAATCATCGTGTTCTTCGGCTACTTCTATACCGCCATTGTGTTCAACCCGGTGGAAATCGCCGGTAACATGCGCAAAAACGGCGGCTATATACCTGGTATCAGACCGGGCAAGAACACCGCCGAGTACCTCGAGAAGATTCTCACCCGCATTACGTTGCCCGGAGCGTTGTTCTTCGCGGCAATCGCTATTCTGCCGTGGGTGCTGATTTCACGGGCCAACGTAAACTTCTTCTTCGGCGGTACCGGTCTTCTGATTGTCGTCGGTGTGGCCCTCGATACGCTCCAGCAGATCGAATCACATCTGTTGATGCGGCATTATGACGGCTTCATGAAAAAGGGTAAGATTCGCGGGAGATCGATGTAGCTATGAATCTGCTGTTTTTGGGACCTCCCGGATCCGGTAAAGGAACCCAGGCTGTTAGAGTTGCCCGACGGCTCGGAGTAACGCACCTGTCGACTGGTGACGTCTTGCGCGAAGCAGTCAAGGCGGGCACGGAGCTCGGCCGTAAGGCCAAGGGGTACATGGAGAAGGGTGAGTTGGTCCCGGACAGCATTTTGATTGATATGATTGAAGATAAGATCGGCGGCGGTCATCTTGGCGACGGTTTTATCCTGGATGGTTTTCCCCGGACGATGCCGCAGGCCGAAAGCCTCAAGCAGATGCTGGCCGGTCACGACATGAGTCTGGATCGGGCCGTGTTGCTTGTGGTTGACGACGAAGAGATCGTCAAGCGGTTATCGGGACGCTGGTTCTGTCCGCAGTGCCAGGCCGGCTACAACTATCCGGCCCAGGTGCCGAAGGTGGAAGGTCGTTGCGATCATGACAACGCCGAGTTGCAGCGGCGCCCCGATGATGAGGAAGACGTGGTGAGAAACCGGCTTCAGGTCTACAAAAAGCAGACTGAACCGATAGTTGACTTTTACCGGAATGAGTCTATTTTGGCCGAGGTGGTCGGAACTGGCAGTCTGGACGAAGTGTTTGAAAACGTATTGCAAGCGGTAAAAGAAACGGTTAAATGAGCTGATGGTGATACTTAAGACAGAAGAGGAAGTCGAAGTTATGCGCCGAGCGGGACGGGTCGTGGCCGAGGTTCTCGATATGGTCGAAGAGACCATTGAACCCGGGATGACCACCGGCCGGCTCGATATGCTGATCGAGGACTTTATTCGGTCGCGCGGTGCGATTCCCGGTTTTAAGAACTACCAGGGTTTCCCGGCTTCGGCCTGTATCTCGATAAACGACGAGGTGGTTCACGGCATTCCGGGCAAACGCGTGATTATGGAAGGAGACATCGTTTCCGTAGACGTTGGCTCCATCGTGGACGGATTCTACGGCGATTCAGCGCGTACTTACGCCATCGGTGAGGTGTCCGAGGAGAAGCTTCGGCTGTTGGAAAACACGCAAAAATCACTGGTGGCGGGTATTGACAAAGCTCGAAAAGGTAATAAATTAGGGGAGATTTCCGCCGCCGTACAGGCTGTTGCGGAAGCCGAGGGATACGGTGTCGTTCGCCAGCTGGTGGGTCATGGCATCGGCCGCAATATGCATGAGGAACCCCAGGTACCTAATTTCGGTTCTCCCAATGACGGTCCTGTGCTGAAGATCGGAATGGTTCTGGCAATTGAGCCGATGATCAACCTGGGCACTTATCAGGTGAAGACATTGCCTGACGGCTGGACGATTGTCACGGCCGACGGTAAGGCCTCGGCGCATTATGAACACACCATCGCCATTACTGACGATAGACCAGATATTTTGACGGTGGCATAAAGGAGACTATGGCCAAGGAGTCAAGCATTAAGGTTGAAGGCAGGGTGATTGAGCCGTTGCCAAACGCAATGTTTAGGGTTGAACTTGACAATGGACATGTAGTCCTGGCCCATATCTCCGGTAAGATGAGAATGCATTTCATTAAGATATTGCCCGGTGACAAGGTGACGTTGGAATTGTCGCCTTACGATTTGAACCGGGGACGTATAACGTATCGTTACAAGTAGAATTGGTTTGAAATATGAAAGTAAAATCAGCTGTTAGAAAACGTTGCGAACATTGTAAGATAATCAAGCGCCGGGGTATTATTCGCGTTATTTGTTCCAAAAACCCCAGCCATAAGCAGCGTCAGGGATAACAAAGAAGCTTAAAAGTACGAGGAGATACCAGTGGCTCGAATTGCTGGTGTGGATCTGCCGAAAGACAAGAGAATCGAGATCGGCCTGCGTTACATTTTCGGGATAGGCCCGTTTATCGCCGGCGAGATTCTGAAAAAGACAGGTGTTAACCCGGATACCCGGGTACACAAACTGACCGATGAAGATATTGCCAAACTGCGCAGTTGTATCGAAGAAGATTACGCTGTCGAGGGTAACCTCCGCGGACAGATTAATATGAACATCAAACGCCTGATTGACATCGGAAGTTACCGCGGTCTTCGTCACCGTCGGGGTCTGCCGGTTCGGGGTCAGCGCAGCAAGACCAATGCGCGCACGCAGAAGGGTCCCAAGCGTTCAATCGGCGGATTGAAGAAGAAACCTCCGGGCAAGAAGTAGTATCCGGGTAAACTTGTAGTTGAGGTGAATTTGTGGCTGAGCCAAAGAAAAAAGGTCGCACGAAGAAGAAAACTCGTAAGGTAGAAGCTAACGGAGTGGTCCATATTAAGGCCACCTTTAACAATACCATTATCACTATTGCCGATTCGATAGGAAGAACTATATCCTGGGGAAGCGCCGGCAAGGTCGGTTTCAAGGGTTCGAAGAAATCGACGCCTTTCGCAGCTCAGCAGGCCGCTACGACGGCTGCCAAGGAAGCCATGGATTTGGGCCTGCGTAAGGTCGAGATCTGGGTGAAAGGCCCCGGTTCCGGTCGAGAGGCTGCGATTCGTTCGCTGGCGGCGGCTGGCCTGGAGATTGGCGTCATCAAAGACGTTACGCCGATCCCTCACAACGGATGCCGTCCCCCGAAGCGGAGAAGAGTGTAACACCATTTATTTGTAGTCTATTTAGGAGAATTGATGGCAAGATATCGCGAAGCAAACTGCAAACTCTGTCGCCGCGAGGGCGAGAAGCTCTTTTTGAAGGGGTCTCGTTGTCTGACCGAGAAATGCGCTTTTGAAAGAAGGGGTTACGCCCCCGGACAGCATGGTCAGAGACTGCGTCGCAAGGTTTCCCCTTACGGTTTACAGTTGCGCGAAAAGCAGAAAGTCCGACGTATCTACGGTGTTCTGGAGAACCAGTTCAAAAACTATTTCAAGGCGGCGGATCAGAAAGACGGCGTTACCGGTGAAATCCTTCTGCAGTTGCTGGAAAGACGCCTGGACAATCTGGTGTACCGGTTGGGCTTTGCTCCCTCTCGTAAAGCTGCGCGGCAGCTTGTCCGGCACCGTCACGTGGTGGTGGGGAACGGCATCGTGGATATCCCCGCATATCAGGTGAAACCTACGCAAGTTATCAGGATCAAGGAAAAGTCCAAGAATCTTGATCTCATCCATGCGGCCCTCAAGGAAGTGGGACGTGGTGAGGAACTGCCCTGGCTGCGGCTTAACAAAGCTGCCCTGGAAGGCGAGCTTCTCGAGATCCCCAAGAGAGCTGATATCCCGTTGACCGTCAACGAACAGTTAATCGTAGAGCTTTACTCCAAATAAGGAAATTCCCCAATTTGGGAGGTTTTTGTAAATTATGAAATGGAAGCCACTGACCATGCCGAAGGAAGTCGTCATTGACCAGTCCTCGGCGACCGAAAACTACTCTCGCTTTATTGTGGAGCCGCTTGAGAGGGGTTACGGGGCCACCTTAGGCAACGCCCTGAGGAGAGTTCTGCTGGGATCGATACAAGGTGCAGCGGTCGTCTCCATGCGCGTCGCGGGTTGTCTGCATGAGTTCTCGACGATTGACGGAGTGTATGAGGACTGTACCAACATCGTGCTCAACGTCAAGAACATCTGTATTAAGATGTATGCCGATGAAATGCGTACCCTGACTCTGAAAGCCAACAAGAAGGGGGAGATCACGGCGGGGATGTTCGCCTCTGATTCGGAGATCGAAATCGTCAACGCCGACCTGCACATCTGCGAGCTGACCGACGACGTCGATTTTGAAATGGAACTCGACATCGACTCCGGCCAGAGCTACAATCTGGCCGAGCATAACAAGCGGCCCGATGTTCCGGCCGGCACGATCTTTGTTGACTCCCTGTTTTCGCCCGTCGTTAAGGTCTCGTATCTCATTGAAAATACACGAGTTGGCCAGAAAACCGACTATGACCGCCTGATTTTGGAGGTGACCACCAACGGTACTATCACCCCCGAGGACGCTCTGAGCTATGCGGCCAAGCTGATGAAGGATCACCTGCAGTTGTTCATCCACATGGATGAGACCATCATGGTGGAAGAGGAGCCGGAAGAGGACGAGGAAACTCTCCGCATCCGGGCGCTTCTTAAGACCCGCGTCGACGAACTGGAACTGTCCGTCAGATCATCCAACTGCCTCAGGGCGGCCAATATCCAGACTCTGTCGGATCTGGTTACCAAGTCCGAGAGCGAGATGCTCAAATACCGCAACTTCGGTCGCAAGTCGCTCAACGAAATCAGTGCTATCCTGGAAGAGTTGGATCTGTCGTTCGGGATGGAGATATCAAAGTACATGGAACCTCAAACCAAGTAACCGATTGAAAGAATAAGATGGGACATCGCGATAAGGTAAAAAAGCTGGGGAGAACGACGTCACACCGGGAGGCCATGTTGGCCAACATGGCTATGTCACTTTTCAGCCACCGGATAATCAAGACGACCGATGCCAAGGCCAAGGCCCTCAAACCGGTGGTCGACCGCTTAATCTCCACCGCCAAGCAGGATACCCTGCACGCCAAAAGACAGGTGGCTCGAACGGTTCGTCAGAAAGATGTATTCAAGAAACTGTTCAATGAAATCGTTCCACAGTTTGCCGATCGCAATTCCGGTTTTACCCGAGTCATCAAGCTCGGTGTACGCCGTGGGGACGGTGCCGCCCTTTCGGTTGTGGAACTCCTGATCGATAAGAAAAAAGAGGAAACCGACAAGAAAGCCAAGAAGGGCGCAAAATCGACGAAGACAGCCAAGGCGTCTTCCTGATTCCCAACTTCGCATTCAACCGAAATTTACAAGGCCCGCTTCACGCGGGCCTTTTTTTGTTCAGGCCTAACGGCCGTGTATTTTCCTTAACCACGGACAGTTACGCAGTTTCTCAAGAGACCGTGAATGGCCAGGGAGTTGTCTCAAATGCGATAGTCGGCTTTTGAACGTTCTCTTTTTTCCTTGCCATCGCATCGCCAGAGTGATATAATTTTGCTAAACCACAGCATCAACTGAATTCCGAAATTAGTTGTCATGGCATACATTATGATCACGCAGGAAATCTATTCTCTAAACTTATTAACCGCCGAGAGGGAATGATGGAACAACCGCAGAAGAAACGGATGAAGAAAGGGTACATGGTCACGCTGATTATTGTGCTCGTGATTCTGGTGATGATTATTGCGGCCGCGATTACTTGTTGGATGAAAAAGGATGACCTGGCCAAATATGCTGCTCAGACAGTTGTGCAGAGTGTCAAGACGCAGGTGGCCCAGGGTACGGCCGAGGGAATCGATTCGGTACAGGTGAACGCTGTGACCGACGCCTTTATGACCAAGCTTTCCGAGTCGGAACTGGACTACGAGAAGTACCAGGTGTTCTTTCAGAAAATCCAGCCGTTGTCAACTGACGATCAGATTGACTCAACCGAAGTGGCTGTGATGCTCGATGCCATGATTGAATACTTCCCCGAACTGGAAGAACTGCTGCCGCCCCCGGTTGAGGCTGACAGCCTTCTCGAGGAAGCGATGCCCGATACCGGGCAGGAATAGCGCCGAAGTAGAGATTAGAACATATTGGATGCCCTTAGCGGGCGTCGGTCGCGCGCGAACCGGCGCCTTCGGGGGTATCATTTGTAGATAGATACCCGAATGTTGGCCGTAATCGCTGTTGTCATCACCTATCTGTTGGGGGCTGTTCCATTTGGTCTGATTGTAGCCCGGCTCTATGGCGTCGGTGACATCAGAACACTTGGCAGCGGCAATATCGGCGCCACCAACGTCTGGCGGGTGGCCGGAGCCAGGGTCGCAATCTGGGTTTACCTGGGAGACATTGCCAAGGGCATCGCCGCCGTTATGGTCGGTCGCTATTTTGTGCAGCACTTCCAGTTCGATCTGCTCCCGATCGACACCTTTCTGGTACTGTGCGCCCTGGCGGCCGTGCTGGGACATGTCTTTCCGGTGTATCTCGGTTTCAAGGGAGGTAAAGGAGTGAATACAGCTCTGGGGACGATGCTGGTTTTGTTGCCGGTGGCAACCATTATCAGCATTGCCCTGTTTCTTATCGTGCTGGTGCTGGCGCGGTATGTGTCGTTGGGGTCGATTCTGGCGGCAGTATGCTCATTCGTAGTAGTGGTGACCCAGAAGTACATACTGGAGGTTGCCGTGGCTGATATCTACGTCTACCTGACTGGAGCTTTGATGTTGCTGATTGTGTTCACTCATCGCAAGAACATCAGACGCCTTCTGGCCGGCACCGAGAACCGATTCTCATTTTCCTCCAAATCAAAACAGGATAGATCCGATGGCTGAGAAAATAACCGTACTGGGAGCCGGTTCGTGGGGGATGGCGATCGCACAATTGCTTGCACGCAACGGTCACCAAGTAAAGCTGTGGGAATTCGACCCGGGTGAGTTTGACAAACTGAACCGGTTTCGGACTATTCCCAGCAAGTTGAAAGATTTTCGCCTGCCTGACTCGGTCGGCATCACCAACGATCTGAATGCTGCCGTCGCCGACGCCAGCCTGATTGTTTTGGCTGTGCCATCGCAGTCCCTTCGGTCAGCACTCAAAACGCTTGGCCGGTTACCCGTCGGGGTCGGGATCGTTAATCTGGCCAAGGGGGTGGAGACCGGGACGCTCAAGCGGATGTCGGAGGTGATCGAAGGGGAACTAAAGTTGCCACCGGATAAGATAGCCACCCTGTCGGGACCGTCGCACGCCGAAGAGGTCGTCCGCGATCTGCCCACGACGGTCGTGGTAGCGGGCAAGCCGGAGGCCTTCGTCGTCTCCCTCCAGGAGATTTTCAGCAGCCAGTTTTTCAGGGTGTATTTCTGCGACGATCTCATCGGTGTCGAACTGGGCGGGGCTTTGAAGAACATCATTGCCATAGCTTCGGGTATAGCTGACGGGCTCGGCATGGGAGATAACACGCGCGGGGCGCTCATCACGCGCGGCCTGGCGGAGATCACGAGGCTCGGCCTGGCCATGGGGGCGCAAACGCAGACCTTTGCCGGCTTGTCCGGCATCGGTGATCTGGTGACCACGTGCAGTTCTCGGCACAGTCGCAACCGGTATGTCGGGGAACGTCTCGGACTGGGGGAGAAGCTGGTTGATATCCTCAATGATATGTCGATGGTGGCCGAGGGGGTTGAGACGACAAAATCGGGCTATGAGCTGGCCCACAATTTCAGTGTGGAAATGCCTATCACAACCGAGGTGTACCGGGTGCTTTTCGAGGACAAACCGGCGCGTCGGGCGGTGGAGGAACTGATGGGTAGAGAATTGAAAGCGGAAGTTTGGCGATAATAGATTTTCCGGAGAGAGGGATCATATGGCTAAAAACAGCGGTAATGACAAACTCTATTACTCGATAAGTGAGGTTGCCCGGATGACCGGTCTGGAGGCGTATGTGCTCCGTTATTGGGAGAAGGAATTCCCGACTTTGAAACCGAGGAAGAACCGCGGGGGCAACCGCATCTATACATCCAGAGATATTGAATTGATAAACCGTATCCATCATCTCAGAACCGCTGAGAAACTTACGATTGCCGGGGCCAGAAGTAAGTTGACCATGAAGAAACCAAGTGAGGAAAAGACCAACATGCTGAATTCGGCCAAAACCAAGACGGTGGTTGGTCAGATCAGAAAGGACGTCACGGATCTGTTGAAACTTTTCACTTGAGTTTTCTCGTTTTTTCGGTAGATTTCAGGTGCAAATTCAGTATGGATGATGTCGGAGCGTAGCGCAGCCTGGTTAGCGCACTCGCTTGGGGTGCGAGAGGTCGGCCGTTCAAATCGGCTCGCTCCGACCATAGCCCGCAGAGGGCTGTTTTTTTTGGCCGGAAGTAATCCCGCTCGGCCGCACAACATGCACACTCAGGTTGTCGCTTATGACCAATCTAAACAGATACTCAGTGCTGGTCGTCATCCCCGCCTATAATGCCGCCGCGCACTTACCGGAGTTGATCTCCCGGCTGCAGGTGTACGTTTGTCCCACCAACCTGCTGATAGTCGATGACGGTTCCACCGACGGCACCCGGGATATTATCAGAAGGAAAGGCCTGACTCACATCTCTTTCCCGCAGAACCGGGGAAAAGGCGCTGCTCTTCTGGCCGGGTTCGAATATGCCCTTTGCCACGGCTACCGGTCGGTGCTGTCGCTCGATGCGGACCTGCAGCATCTTCCCGAGGAAATCCCTCATTTCTACGCTCTTGACGACGGCTATCGCCTGGTGCTTGGCACCCGCCGGATCAGCCGCAAGAATGTGCCTTTTTCGCGCTGGCTTAGCAACAATCTCACTTCGATCATAATTTCGATTTTCGCTACCCGCCGAGTGCGTGATAGTCAGTCCGGATTTCGCCTGATACCGACATCGTTTCTGCGGGCCATTAACCTGAAAACGACCGACTACGACCTGGAATCCGAGATACTCTTTAAGGCCGGTATTCTGGGCCGTGAGGTCGCCGAGGTAGAGATATCTACGGTTTATGAGGGGTCCACCTCATATATTCGGCCCCTGCGTGACACTGGGCGTTTTATCCGGCAAATATGGCGAAGATTCTGGGCTTAATCACAAATCAGCCCCAGCAAAGCGGCTCGCTTGCTTTGACCTTAAATATTGACTATAATGTCCTATGAAACTGGCCAAGTTCTTCTCCAACTATTTCACGGTCCGTCTGGAACTGCTCGATGCGGTCAGGGAACTTACCCAGGGGCAACTGGACTGGAAAAATGACAATCACCCCAACAGCATCGGTTGGTTGCTGGCTCATATCGCCGAGTGCGAGTACTACTGGATCGATGTCGCGGCTCGTGGCAAAGATGGGCCGGGCGATTTCGAGCGGTTCGAGAAAGCTCAGAAGAAGGCGGATATCCTGGCTCTCCTGGATGAGGGTTTTGAAAACCTTTCCGATTATTTCCAGGAGGAAGACATTGACGACTGGGATGAGGTCTTCTACGAAGTGGAAGGAGAGGAAAAAGTGTCCAAGCGCTGGCTGGTCTGGCACGTCGTCGAGCACCAGGCAAGGCATCGCGGTCAGATATTCATGTTGATGCGCATGCAGAACCTCCAGGTGCCTCATGTCTAAAATGCAACGTATCCTGATTACCAATGACGATGGCTATTTCTCCGACGGTATTTGCGCCCTGTTCAAAGAGCTTTCCAAACGTGCTGAAGTCTTTATGGTAGCGCCGGACCGGGAGCAGTCGGCCAGTTCCCATTCATTGACACTAAACCGGCCGCTGCGTATGCAGAAGCTGGATAAGTTCCGCTACGCCACCGATGGCACCCCGACCGACTGCGTAATGCTGGCCATCCATCTGCTGTTCAAACATCGCAAGCCGGATATGATAATATCGGGAATAAACCACGGCGCCAACATGGGCGACGACGTGACCTATTCGGGTACCGTGGCCGCCGCTATCGAAGGATCGATTCTGAGGATACCGTCGATGGCGGTTTCCATGGCCAACTACGTGCCGGGTACGCCGATGCAGCGCGCGGCCCGGGTAGTGGCCAAGCTGATAAAAGAGTTAGAAAACGTGAAACTGGACCCGTCCACTTTTCTGAATATAAATCTCCCGGTGGACGACGGCCGACCGTACAAAAAAGTGAAACTGACACGGCTGGGCATGCGCCAGTACAAAGATATTGTTATCCATAAGACCGACCCGCGGGGCAAGCCGTATTACTGGATCGGCGGTCGGCCGAAATGGAAGTCGGTGAGCGGAAGTGACTTTGAGGCCGTTCAAAGGCGGGCTATCTCGATTACACCATTGAGGCTCAATTTCAGCGACACCGACGCTCTGGTGCAGCTTAAGGACTTCAAGCTCAAGCTGTAGTTAAAACTCGGTGGCAGGCTGTTTTTGCGTTAGCCGGTTGGCCCGATATAAAGTATTGACAACGGTAAATATTGGCGTATCATACCAGTCTGAATCGACATAATCGGGGCGTGGCGCAGTTTGGTAGCGCGCTTGGTTCGGGACTAAGAGGTCGCTGGTTCGAATCCAGTCGCCCCGATTTTTATTTTTATTTCTCTCCAGGAAAATCAATGAAGTCTCCATCCCAGAGAATCACCCATGACCAATGAACGAAAACCGATTATCGGTATTATTGGCGCCGGCGAGTGCTCGAAAGAACAGCAGGAGATGGCGTATGAGGCCGGTAAGCGCATCGCCGAGAAGGGCGGTATTGTTGTCTGTGGCGGTCTGGGTGGAATTATGGAAGGCGCCGCACGCGGCGCACGGGCGGCGGGTGGTATGACGCTGGGCATTATTCCGTCATCGCAGAAAGACGATGCCAACGAGTATATCGATATCGTTATCCCCACCGGTATGGGCGAGGCGCGCAACCTTCTGGTCGTGCGTACGGCCGACGCGCTCATTGCCTTTCCCGGAAAGTACGGAACGCTGAGCGAAATGGCCTTCGCCCTGCAGGCCGGCAAGCCGCTGATCTCATTGTCGAACTGGAAACCTGGTGGTGAAGTTATCCAGGTGAATGACCCGATTGAAGCGGCCGAGTTGGCCCTGGAATTCGCCGGGGGGACCCGTTGAGTTCGGTCGGAGCGCTCATAAAAGTATGCGGCGTCGTGCAGGGCGTGGGGTACCGTTACTTCGCTATTCACAGCGCACGCACACTGGGTGTGACGGGCTGGGTGAGAAACAACGACGATAGTTCGGTTTCGGTTTTGGCCGAGGGCGAGCGCGGAATAATCGAAGTACTGGTGAAAGAGTTGACGACCGGCCCGGCTGCCTCGAATGTCACCAACGTGAATATTCAGTGGCAGGAGTACACCGGTCAGTTTACGGGATTTGACGTCAGTTGGTAATATTCAGGGAGTTTCTATGCAGGAAAAGATGAAGCAGTACATCCGAAGTGTCCCGGATTTCCCCAAGCCGGGCATCAACTTTTATGACATAACCACCCTGCTGTCTGATAAGGAGGGCTTTCGGTTGGCCCTTGACGAGATGGCAGAATATGTCAGGTCGGTCCAGGCCGAGAAAATCGTGGCGGTGGAAGCCCGTGGCTTTGTGTTTGGCGGCGCCCTGGCCGACCGTTTGCACCTGGGGCTGGTGCCCGTGCGCAAGCCCGGAAAACTACCGTACCGGTCAATCTCCGAGGAGTACTCGCTGGAATACGGTGTCGACAAAGTGGAGATTCACGCCGATGCTATCGGCGCCAAAGAACGGGTTGTCATTGTTGATGATCTCATCGCGACCGGAGGTACTCTTAAGGCTGTCTGCAATCTGGTGGAGCGACTGGGGGGCGAGGTAGCCGGGATTTCAGCGGTAATCGACTTGTCGTTTCTGCCATGGCGGGAGAAGTTGGCCGATTACGATGTAAACTGTCTCGTTTCTTTCGATTCCGAGTAAGCTCCACTTGCGCCGGTACACCGGCTGACATAAATTGCGTTAGAGACAGGCCCCCGTAGCTCAGTAGGATAGAGCGTCGGTTTCCTAAACCGCAGGTCGCAGGTTCGATTCCTGTCGGGGGTATATTATTCGGGCCGTGCCGTTGTCGGCGTAAAATCCCTAAATATATACACATAATCCCCTCAAACTTGTGCCAAAATCGTTTGACAACCCCCGTAGTCTGATATATATTTTTTGATTGTTTTTGGTAGGTATGCGTCTAGAGTAAGAGAGCATCAAATTTCTATGATTAAGGAGTTGAGGGAATGAAGCTGTCCTTATTGCGAGTTGCTGCCATATTGTTGATTCTTGCCGTTCCGGCGTTTGGTCAGTTGGCCGGTACGGGGTTGCAGAATTTGAACCTGGATTTCGCAGGCGGAGGCGCCCGGGCTGAAGGTATGGGAAAGGCCTTTATTGGTCTGTCCGATGATGTCACCGGCGGCAGTTGGAACCCGGCCGGTCTGTACATGCACGATAGCCCCAAGCTCGGTCTCAGCTACGGTATGTTGGCGCCTCGTGGAAAGACCAGCACTACCTACTTCTCTAATTTCAGTAGCCAGGATCACACCGGTACCTTCAACAAAATTACCTCCCTCAACTTTCTGGCTCCGATCCGAATCAAGGGACACAAGTTTGTAGGTTCGTTCAACTACACCCGCAACTACGACGAATTCACCACCCAGGCATATGAGGTCATACGTGTGCTACCGCCGTATATTCCCGTGCCTACTTTCGGTCTCTTCTTGATCAACGAGGATACACTGAACTACAGCACGTCCAACTATTTCACGGAGATGGAGGGCGGTCTTTACACGGTCAATATTGGTTTTGGTACGCGCCTGTATAAGGATTTTTCCTTTGGTGTCTCCACTAACATCTATACCGGAAGAGTTGTTGAACTTACCTACTCGGTCGACTCGTTGGACAATGTACAGACCGAATATGTCACCTTTAACCAGAATGCCCTGTATGTGTTAGAAGGTCGCGTGCTCGACTCCATCGGATTCACGGGCGTCAACTTCAATATCGGTCTGAAATACAACGGTGAAAAACTCACCGCCGGCCTTTTGATGAGAACGCCCCTGTCGTTGGGTGCCAACAATGAAATGACCAGTAGCCAAGCGCTCTACGTCAATGGCAATCTTATCACCGACCGGTCTGGCACCATGCTCTCTCCAAAAATCAATCCGCCGCATACGAAGTATGAAATGCCTATGATGCTGGCGGCCGGATTCGGCTACAAAGTCGCAGAGAATTTTCTGGTCGCTCTCGATCTTGAATACCGTGGGTTCAGCAGTTCAACGGTGAAAGTTCGCGACTCCCTAATTATCAGTTCCACCGGTGATAATGTAGAGTTCTTCACCGACCTCGACCCGGACACCCTGATCCAGATGCAGTGGAAGGATGCCTTTGTCGTGCGCCTCGGCGGCGAGTATATGTTCTCCACCGATTTCGGTCAGATCCCCCTCAGGGGCGGTTTCGGCTATGTGCCGGTGCCGGCTTCAAGCATCGAACTGAATAATGGGACATCCACTCAGGCGAACTACAACTTCTCGACCGGGACCGGAATCCACTGGGATCAGATTTATCTGGATATTTCGTACACGTACACCCTGCGTGACGATAGCTTTTATGATCCCTTTTATCAGGAGTTGGTATTCGTAGATCGCGAGTATCGCAATCACACCATAAATATGTCCTTTACGGGGTATTTCTAATCGGCAGCCCAGGTGCCTTCAAAAGAGATATCTCACTACGCGAATGAATCTAACCTAAAGGGCATTATGTGCCGATGAAGGTTATTTGAGAGGATAGTTCGGGAGTTTAAATGTACAATAAGGTTAAGCTGACTAAGCGGCAAATCAAAGAAGACAAGTTTACCACTTTCATGCTCACTACCAAGGAGTACGTCCAGCAGAACTGGCAGTTTTTCGCAATCGGTCTGGTTGTCCTGGTTTTGATAATAACCGGTTTCAGTTATTACGTTAGTTCGCAGTCTAATCGGACTCAGGAGGCGGCCGTGAGATTTGCCCGGGCTCTGCTCGATTATCGCAATGGCAATGCCCAGGTGGCTATTTTGAGCTTCTCGCAAATCCTCGATGATTATGGCAGCGATGACGTCGCTGAGCAGTCAACATTCCTTCTCGGTAAACTCAATTTTGAGAGCCGCAACTACCCTGAAGCTATCCGTTACTTCAATCTGTATCTGTCGCGTTTTAAGGATAACAACATGAATCGCGCCGCCTCGCTGGCCGGGATTGCCGCCAGCAACGAAAATCAGGGGCAGTATGCCGTGGCGGCTCAGAAGTACGCCGAGGCTTTTGACGAATATCCTGATGGCCCGCTCAGCGGCGACTATCAGTACAGCACCATGAGATGTTTCCTTGAGGCCGGCGATTTAGTCAAAGCCAAGGAGCATTTTGACCGCATCAAGGAACTCTACCCGGGTACTAACCTGGTCAATCGCGCCACTCGAATGTATGCGGAAAAAGGCCAGTAGAAGTAAAATCCTGCAGCAGCGGGGGGTTCTACTTGACCGATTCTAAGCCTATCAGACTCGCCATTCTCTGGCACATGCATCAACCAAACTATCAGGAGCCTGGCTCCAATAGGATGGTTATGCCGTGGGTCAGGCTCCACGCTCTCAAGGACTATGTCGATATGCCCCTGATAGCGGCCGGCTATGAGGGCATTAAAACGACCTTCAACCTCGTACCCTCGCTTCTGGATCAACTTGATCTGTACGTCGACGGTGGTTCCGACCCGCACCTGGAACTGTCAGGAATAAGGGCCGAGGACCTGACCGAACCGCAGAAAAAAGAGATTCTCGACAGCTTTTTCTCGGCCAATTCGCCCACGATGATAGAACCGTTCGACCGGTATCGCGAACTGTACCGGAAGGCCCGAAGCAGCCACGAGCAGAAGACGGTACCGGCGCTGTTCTCCTCCGAAGAGATGCGTGACCTTCAGGTCTGGTCCAATCTCTGCTGGGTCGATCCGCTGTATCACGATGAAGATCTGGTGCAGTCCCTACTGGAGCAGGGGCGACACTTTCGTGAAGACCAGAAACAGGCATTGCTGGACTGGCAGAGGAACCTGATTGGCCGGACCCAGGCCACCTACCAGGCCCTCCATAAGGAGGGAAAGATCGATGTATCTTTCACGCCATACTATCACCCTATTCTGCCGCTGCTATGTGATACCAATGTCGCCCTTGAGGCCATGCCGAAAGTCACTCTGCCGAAGAAGCGATTTGTCCACCCGGAGGACGCGCGCTTTCAGATCAAGGCCGCAATAGACAAGTATGAGTCACTTTTTGGGGAGCCGCTCAAGGGTATGTGGCCGTCGGAAGGCTCTGTCTCTGAAGAGGTCGCCCAGCTCCTTATTGAGGCTGGTATTAAATGGATTGCCACTGACGAGGAAATTCTCTACGGGTCGCTGAAAAAGTCCAACGTGGTTCCCGAGGATAACTTCCTGCCCACTGTGTATGACTACGGACCGGGGCTGCGGATATTCTTCCGGGACCACCTTCTTTCGGACCGTATCGGGTTTGTGTACTCCGGCTGGGATGCCGACCGAGCCGTCACCGATTTTATCGAGCAGATGAAACGCATAAGGAAGAAGCACCTCAACAGGTTAGACCAAATAGTTGTGTCGGTCATTCTTGACGGTGAGAACGCCTGGGAGTATTTTCAGCGCGACGGTCATGATTTCCTGCACGAATGGTACCGTCGTCTGGCAGAGGATCCGCTGATCGAGTTAGTCACCATGACTGAGGCGGCCGAGAACATCGACCCCAAACCGCTGAAATCACTGTTTGCCGGGTCATGGATAAATCACAATTTCCGCATCTGGATTGGCCACCCTGAAGACAACGCTGCCTGGGATCTGCTCAGTGCTACCCGTAGTGCCCTGGTGGAATTTGAGACGGCGCATCCTGATACTGACCGCGAGATTCTCAAGAAAGCCTGGCAACAGATATACATTGCCGAGGGATCCGATTGGTGCTGGTGGTACGGCGATGAGCATCGCGGCCGCAACAACGAGCAGTTTGACCACATTTTCAGGCGGCATTTGATAGCTGTTTACGAGTATCTCGGACTGGAAGTCCCCTTTGAGTTGCTCAATCCGATTTACCAGAGCGGGACGGTTTACGAATCACAGTTGCCGGATGCCCTGCTGACGCCCCGGATTGACGGCTGCATCTCGCATTTCTACGAATGGTCCGGCGCAGGTCTCCACGACAGTCTCGCTGCCGGAGAAGCCATGCATCGCGTTGAACGATATGCCGCCCGCCTTTTTTACGCCTACGATCATGAGAACCTCCACATTCGGCTTGACTTCGTGGATAAAAAAAGCATAGAATTATTGAAAGCGCCTGAGTTTAGAATCACCTTTTCAGGAGAGAATCCCCTGGAAGTAACGATTGCAGCCGGTGCTGACCACGAGGGAACAATCGGCGACTTCGGCGCGTACGCCCTTGATGAAATTCTGGAGTTGTCCATTAGTCGAGGGCACATTCTACCGAAAGGGTATGGTGAGGTTGAGTTTAGCCTGGCCATATTCGACGGTGACAAGAAGTTGGAAATGGTGCCTCTGAACAGTACCATTAAGTTCGAGGTATCGGAAAAGAACAAGGAATTGTTCTGGCCGGTTTAGGCCGCCAGTGTCCACGGTGGAGGAAATATGACTGACTCGTTCTTCGAACATGAAACCAAAGGCGAACCTTCGGGCAAGGTACCGGAGCTCGACGATAATGTCGCCGGCGGATCGTCGGCCGGCTCGACCAAGGAAGACGGCTTTACCACCGAAGAGGGCCGTATGGCAGCCATCATGTCATATATCCCGATTCTCTGCTTTATCCCTTTACTGAGCATGAAGGAGAACAAAGAGGCGCATTTTCATGCCCGTCAGGGCGTTGTCCTGTTCCTGATTGAACTGATAGCGGTCATCTTTCTCATCGACGGTATCTCCGACCTGATTTTCAAGGGCATTCTGATTCTGGCCGTGGCCCTGTCAATTGCCGGTATTTATTTCGCTCTCCAGGGCAAGAACTACCGACTTCCGGTGATCAGCGATCTGGCCGAAAAGACCAAAGTGTACACCGAACCGGAAGAGTAGTATCGCCGTTTCAACCCAGGTCGAATAAATCGAACTATGGGGTTTTTCTGTGAAAACATGCCTTCTCAGAGTTCTACCGATTCTGCTATTGCTGATCGGATGCGCCACTACCGGTCCGGGTGGCAAGAAGTCGGTCATTTTCATCCCGACTGGCCAGGAAGTAGCGATTGGGGCGGGAATGGCCAGGCATGTCGACAGTACCGAAAATATACTGGCCGACCCGGTCTGGCAGAATTACATCAACGAAGTAGGGCAGAGGATTGTGGCGGTCAGCGATCGCAAAGACATTGAGTACCATTTCACCGTAATTGATTCCGACCAAATCAATGCCTTCGCCGCCCCCGGCGGCTTCATCTATTTCTACACAGGTCTGATTCGGGAGATGGATGACGAGGCGGAGTTTGCCTCGGTGCTGGCTCACGAGATATCTCACGTGGTCGGTCGCCACGGTATTCGGCGCCTGCAGACGGCTCTGGGCGTGGCAGCTGCTTATGAACTCGTCTTCGGCGATTCAACCAGCGTCGTGCTGAATGCGGCCATCAGTCTTGGGGTGGGGCTGCTGTTTGCCGATTACTCGCGCGACAACGAGCGGGAGGCGGATACTTTCGGGATGCACTATATGGTTAAGGCCGGATATAACCCTAACGCCATGCTCTCGATGTTCAACATCCTCGCCGAGAAGGGTAACCACGAACCTAACGTATTCGAGAAGATGGCCTCCAGCCACCCCGAAACGAAAGAGCGGATCGACAGGGCTTTCAAGCAGCTCGATGAGATCAAGCCACTGCCGCCTGACCTGATCTTGGGACAGGCGCGCTTTAAGCAGATGCTTGAGCGGCTGCCGAAAAAGTAGCGTGCATGAGCATCTGGCCGGATTCCTCCGGTTGCATCAATCACCGCTTTCAGTTATATTTCTGGTATAAGACTCTTTATCCCGTCGCTTTGACTTCGCATAGTATAACCTAACCGTCTAAATCGGGAGAGAAACATGAAATGTGTTATCTTTCTTGTAACGGCAGTAGGTCTGCTTCTGGCCGCTTCCTCGCTCCTGCCGACGGATATGTCAACTACCCGAGCCAACAAGAGCGCCAGTTGGTTTGTCTCACCGTCGCCGGTGGGTGACGACCTGTCAGGGGACGGGACGTGGGACAAACCATTTGCCACCATCCAAAAAGCCATCGATATAGCTGCCTCGGGCGACCAGGTGATTCTGGGAACCGGCATCTATAGCGGCGATGGCAACCGCGACTTGGTTTTCCGCGGCAAGGACCTGACCGTGCGGTCGCTCAGTGGAGCCCGTGAAACGATTCTCGATGCCGGTGGCAGCGATACCGCCCAGCACCGGGCGTTCTATCTCGAGGGGGGGCTGGATACGACCACTTACATTGAAGGCCTGACCATCACCGGAGGCTACTCTTCCAGCGGTGGAGGCGTTTGGTGCAAGGGCGCTTCGCCGACCTTCGTCAACTGTGTGTTTACCCGGAATACTGGCACTATTTCGGGGGGCGCCGTTCGCTGCAAAGGCTCGTCACCGCACTTTATAAACTGCACATTTTTTGCCAATCATTCCGGCAGCGTCGGTAGCAGTGTTTTCTGCCTGGCATCCTCCTCGCCGGTATTCAAAAGGTGCCTGATCGCCTTTTCCACCGGCGCAGAGGCTATAGCTTGTCTCGATGGTACCTGTCAGCCCCGGCTTCAATGCAGCGACGTGTACGGCAATGCCGGCGGGGACTGGGTTGACTGTATTGCCCACCAGTCACAGACTGATGGCAACCTCTCGCTTGACCCAACCTTCTGCCTTCGAGATGAGGGAGATTTGAGACTTCGGACCAACTCTCCTTGTCTGGCTCAATTCAGCCCCTGCGGCCTGCTGATCGGGGCACTTGGCGACGGTTGCCAGGCTACGTCTGTTACCGAGCTTGAACATCAGGTGCCTTCAGATCAACTCCGGCTGGCTCAGAATTATCCCAATCCGTTTAATCCGTCGACTCGAATCGAATTTGCGGTCCCGTCCGCCACCCATGTGAATATCTCCGTCTTCAATCTCCAGGGGCAGACAGTGGCGACTCTGGTTAATCAGGAACTCCCGGCCGGCCGCTACGGGCTGAGCTGGGACGGGTGCTACCCTGACGGGTCACTGGCGCCCTCCGGTGTTTACTTCTACCGGATGAGAGCCGGCCTCGAGGTAGAATCCCGGAAGATGGTGCTGCTGCGCTGAGCTGAACCGGGGAGAAGGGGAGACAGAACCATGCCGGGATGCTAACATAGAGTATTGTAGGGCACGAAAGCTTCCCGGGTTCAATTCCCGTCCTCGCCATAGGAAAAAAATCACAAATCTGCCCCGATTCCTGAAGTTTTTTAGTTGAATTAGATGCACCCATGTAGTATCAAGGAACAATTGTGGCTGAGGCCACCTGCGAATTTACATCGCCAGGTGTTCAAACTGTTATCGTTCTGGACCAGGAATGAGGCAAGATTGAACAGTGCCGTAAACTCATTACTTACTGTTCTTTGGACGGCAGATGCCGATTAATGACATAGGTCTTGTTCAGTCCGGTACCAGTTGGAGATCGGACCCGCGCGCAGGTGGTGGTTGAAGAGGAATGAACACTCGACAAGGTCTTATAGGGAGCCTTGTAAGAGTAGATACAATATAGGATTAGGGATGGACGTGAAAATCATGGTGCGGGAATGCACCAGATCATTTATAGCTCTTTCCCGGCATCGCGTTTGCCATAATCTGAGTTGATCGCAAGCGCTTGAAAGGAAAGGGATATGAAACTCAATTGTCTTAAGAAAACTCTTCTGGGATTGCTCCTCATTCTCGCCATTTTGTGCGGGCAGTCTCACTTGTCATACGCTGCTTCAGACGGCGGGAGAACCGCCGCTGACTTTCTTCTTATCGGAATCGGAGCCCGACCGGCCGGTATGGGCGGAGCCTATACGGCGGTTGCCGATGGCGCTCTGGCGGCCTACTGGAATCCGGCCGGGTTGACCAGCGTCGAGGAAGGCGAAGTGGTCCTGAGTCATTTCTCCTGGTTCCAGGACATTACTCTGGAGCACGGCACCGTTGCCTACAACGTCAACGATAAAACCATAGTGGCTCTGTCGGCCACTTATCTCGATTACGGCCGTATTGAAGCCTATGACGCCTCGGGCGCCTACGCCGGGGAGCTGAGTGCTTATGATTTGTCGACAGCACTCTCGGTCGGTTATCAGGCCAGGGATGATCTGGCAGTTGGGCTGACCGGCAAGATCATCAACCAGAAACTTGACGACATCAGTGGCACCTCCTATGCCATTGACCTGGGTGCTACCTACATGCGAGGCGATTTCACCGTGGCTGCAGTTCTGGCCAATTTCGGCAAGAATATGATGTTTGAGTCAGTGGAGGAAAATCTTCCGCTATGTGTGCGCTTCGGCGCGGCGGCTCGCCTTTGGAAACAGGCCATCCTGGCTTCGGTTGATATGGAAAAGGAAATATACGGTGGCACCGTCATCAGGCAGGGGTTTGAATTCAATCGCGATGGTCAGTACTTTGTGCGCACCGGTTACACCTACTATCCAAGTCAGGACTATCGGAATTTCGGTACCGGAGTCACGCTGGGGGCCGGTGTTCGGTTGAACCAGTTAGAATTCGACTACGCCCTTTCTTTGGCCGAACAGTACAGTTCGGAGAATCTGCACCGGTTTTCT
>JAUXCD010000213.1 GCA_030619085.1 Candidatus Zixiibacteriota bacterium | reverse complement strand
GCTTCGACCGAGGGCCGCGTCTGAATCACCGCACGGCGGCAATGTATCCGGCCATCCAATTGAGTAATGGTATCGTTGTAGGCATCGATCGTATGCGTCCAATCACCTTGTACATCTTTCTGCTGCACGAGGCGGTAGCGTTCCCTTCGTCTTTTCGGGTATACAACTTTCTGAGCGGCGCTGATAATTTTCCGGGCCAGCCAGCTTCGCATATTGCCGTGCAGATCGACCAGAATGTCGAAATTGCGCCTGTCCAACCCCAGCAAAAACTTGTAATATGAGACAGCGCCAGTGGTCTCCGGAGAAGTGACGACTTCGTCCACCGTACCGAATCGTTCCACCACCGAACGGAAGGCCGGTTTGGTCAGAAAGACGATATTGCTGTCGGGAAAGTTTATTCTAAGATTGTGTAGTGTCGCCGAGGTGAGAATGATATCACCCAGCGAACTAAAACGTATTACCAGTATATTCTGTCTCATCTACAGAAAAAGATACAACCCCAGCAGGCCGGCGGCAAAGCAGTAATAAGCAAAATATTCAAATTTCCCTTTCCGCACCACCGCCAGGACGGTGTACACCGCCAACAGGGCAAACAGAAAAGCACAGCATGTCCCCACAAGGTACTGTCCGGCTAAATGCGACTCCAGAGCGAGCAATTCTTCCGCATTCAGCACGACGGCGCCGGCAATAGCGGGAATTGACAGCAAAAATGAGAATTCGGCCGCCTCGGAGGGATCCACCCCCCAGAGCATTCCGCTGGCGATTGTCGTGCCGGAACGGGAAATACCGGGTAGGATAGAAATTGCCTGCCCAATCCCCATAATTATAGCCGCAACCAGATTTACCTTGTGGTTACCCTTGCGCACGAACCGTGTGGACAGCAGAATGGCCCCGGTAACTAAGAGCATGCTTGAGGCCAGAACCGGGCTGGAGAATGACCGCTCAAAAAAGTCCTTCAGCGAAAAGCCCACTATCACGGCCGGAATCGTACCTATGATGAGAAAGAGTACAACCTTGCGATACGCAAGGTGCTCTGAGACAAACAGGGATTTAATCAGCAACCAAATCTTGACTCTGAAATAGATCAACACGGCCATCAATGAACCGAGATGCACCAACACTTCGAACGTGACACCGGACTGCTTAACACCGAGGAATTTTTGAGCCAGGACGAGATGTCCCGATGACGACACCGGCAGGAATTCCGTCAATCCCTGGATAATACCAAGGATCATGGCATCAAGATATGACACTTAGCTGTGTTTGCCTCGTTGGCTGTGCAATGTAACGCCGCCGCCGAGCTACATGGTTTGGAAGTCGATTCCCAGGAATATCCCGTCGTTGCCGTCGATCTGAAACTCGCCGTAAAGGTTGATCGTCTTGGTCAACTCAAAAGCCACGCCGCCGTTGAGTCCGAACTGCATATCGCTGTCGGAACCACCATTGCTGACGCGTTCGAGCCTGATATTGAGGCGACCGTACGGACTCAAGACCTTGCCGTTGCTCAGTAGTACCGGATAGGAGCCGATCAAGTGACCGCCCAGCTGCAGCAATGACGCGCCATCGTAATCGATAAACTCAAAAAAGGCACCGGTGGCCATATCAAGAGGAGAGTTACTGACTTTATCCATTACCATGAACTGGTATTTGAAGTCCGCCGCAAAAGATATCTTAACCTCGCTATCGCCACCGTAATCAACATCGACCAGCCCCAGCTTAATGCGTCCCTCGGTAAATCTCGACAACCCGTAGTTGAAGCTGCCCAAAAACGAAGTCCGATCGGCGATACCCACACCCAGACCGAAGGCGCCATGACCCATCCCCAGCGTGCGAGCGGTTGAGAAGCTGCCGAAATGGGAGCCGGCCGCATCGGCCAGACAAGTTCCCGACAGGGCCAGAACCATAAGCGCCGTAGAAACCAGAAGTAATCTCTTCATAACAAAATCCTTTCTGTTATTTTCCATTGACTATTATCCGAAGCTATCGGTAGGCAAGGAATTCGTCAACCAAAAAAGGCACAATGCCAGATTATTTGTTGACACCAACAGAGGCCTTCTCTTCCTTATCCGCAATGTCACTTGCCAAGATAAATGACCTGCCTGACAATCAGGCCACCCAAGAATTGAACTTCTCAAAAGCGCAGACGATCTAGTGCTGACTATATACAGCCTTTAGACAGGAGTATGCTGCATGGTGAAGATTAGAGAGGGCTGGGGTTCAAGAATCGGAGTGATTCTGGCTGTCGCCGGTTCCGCCGTCGGGCTGGGAAACTTCCTGAGGTTTCCGTCGCAGGTGGCGCAAAACGGCGGCGGCGCCTTCATGATACCGTACTTCATCGCCCTCATCCTGATCGGGATTCCCTTGATGTGGGTGGAATGGACGGCTGGACGTTACGGCGGCAGTTTCGGACATTCATCGGCGCCCGGCATTTTCCACTCCCTGAGGCCCAAGAATCGGGCAATGAAGTATATGGGCGTCACCGGCGTGCTGGGTCCGTTCGTGATCTACATGTACTACGTCTATATCGAGTCCTGGTGTCTGGCCTTCGCCTACTACTCTCTGATCGGAAAGTTGCAGTTCAGCTCCGCCGAGGGCTACCTCAGCTTTCTGCAATGGTACCAGGGAGTGGGCGATGGTTCCTCCCTTTCCGGCTCCACCCCCGGCGTAATCTTCTTCTTGATAACCTTTCTGGCTAATATGGCCGTGACTTATTTCGGTATCAAAGGGGGAATCGAAAAAATCTGCCATATCGCCTTGCCCACCCTGTTTATTTTCGCCGTCGTCCTGGCGATCAGGGTGTTGACGATGGATGCCCCGCCCGGCGCTCCGCCGGACCAGAATGCTATCGGCGGTCTCGGCTTTTTATGGAACCCTGACCTGTCGGCGCTTAAATCGCCAAAGGTATGGCTGGCCGCGGCTGGACAAATATTTTTCACCCTCTCGGTCGGCATGGGGGTGATCCTGACCTATTCCAGTTATGTCAAACGCAATGACGATGTCGCCCTGTCGGGTCTGACAGCGGCCTCGACCAACGAGTTTGCCGAGGTGATCCTGGGCGGCTCGATTGTTATCCCCGCCGCCTTTGCTTTCTTCGGGGCGGCCAATATCGGCGCTATTGCCAACTCCGGAACGTTCAACCTCGGTTTCGTAACCATGCCGCAGATTTTCGCCGGAATTCCCGGAGGCGCGATCTACGGCTTCCTCTGGTTCTTCATGCTGTTTTTAGCCGGGATAACATCGTCCATCTCGCTGGCCCAGCCGGCGGTGGCGTTTATGGAAGACGAGTTCAACTACACCCGCGAGAAGTCCGTTAAAATCTTCGCCGCTATCACCTTCATCCTCTGTCAACCGGCCTTGTGGTTTTTGAACAAGGGCGTGCTCGATGACCTGGATTTCTGGGGCGCCACCGTGATCATCGTTCTGGGAGCGACTTTCGAGGTCATCCTGGTGGCGTGGGTGTTCGGCATCGACAAGATGTGGGCCGAACTGCACCGGGGCGGCTTGATCAAAGTGCCACGGGTATTCAAGTTCGTCATCAAGTACATCTCTCCCACGCTGCTGATTCTCATGTTGGTCTGGTGGTTGATCGATCAGTGGTGGGAGGTGATTACTATGAAAAGCATTCCCGCTGAGAACGTCCCGTATGTTCTCGGGACCAGGCTCGTCCTGTTGACGCTGTTAGTGGTGCTGATGGCGCTCGTTTACCGGGCGTGGAGAAGACGCGAAAAAGAATCCCAAGACATTGAGGTAACACAATGACGACCGGTGGATTGATATTCATGATAGTTTCCTGGCTGGTAATAATCTCGGTGCTGGTGTTCTGCTACTCGCGGAGTATCGGATGTCCCGACAGTCCCGACAGCGAGGAAAAACCGCACCCGACTGCGGACGAATTGGAATAACCGCGGAGACGATCCCGGTTAAGCCGGCAGACTTTTGATGGAGAAAAAGGCGACTGCGTCGCCTTAGGATTCCTGGCTGAGATATTTGAGGGCTTCGGCTTTGAGACGGTCCTTGTCGAAGCCCTTTAGATCGACCGTATCGAGAAACTCTACAAATCCCGTATCGATTTTCCCTATAGCGGAGCGTCCGATGGCCCGCTCCGCCTCGGCTGATTTTTCTCTCTCAAAGCTGATATCCAATGCGAATGACTTCTGCCGAAGCGTGTTGAGCACGTCCACCGGAAGGGTCTTGATAGTTTCCTCGGTGACGTCTTTGATTTTAACGCGCACGATCTTGTCAGAGCTGTCGATCTTTTCCAGGCTCTGCTGAATCAACCCGGCCAGTTCGTCGCCTCGTTTGCCGGAAGCATTTATAGTCTGAATATCCACCATCGGCCGCGTGTGTACCTGGTGGAACTTGACCGTCAACGGATCGAGGTCGATCTCCAGAAACCCCTTAGCCGTGTCTCTCTCGGCTTGTGACAGCCGCTCGGTGGACCCGGCATACCAGGCCTGTTTACCCACCTGGCAGTAGTTGTGAAAATGCCCAAG
>JAUXCD010000244.1 GCA_030619085.1 Candidatus Zixiibacteriota bacterium | reverse complement strand
GCCACCCAACATTCGAATCCAAGCCCACAGAAACAGGGTTTCTGCAAGAATCTATATACTAAGGGTGGCAGGTTCAAACTTGTTTGGACCTGCAATTGGGCCCAGATCCACAAAAGGTGGCATGTTCAAACTCTGTTTGGACCTGCTACAAGACCCTACTTCAATAATCTTTGGGTGATTTCGTCGGCCAGGCACAGGCCGTCATCGGACAGGCGAAGTCTGCCCTTGTCGGGGATGAGATGACCAGAGCCAATCAAAAGGTCATACTGTTTGCGGTTCAGGCGATTCTCCAAAGGCACCCCAAAACGCTCGTTGAAACGCTCCCGGTTGATACCCCATGAGGTGCGCAGGCCCAGCATGATCGCCTCGGTAACGCGAGCCTCGTCGCCGCTGTCATCCTCGATCTGAGGCAACTCCCCCGCTTCGAGGGCTTTCATATATCCCCGCAAATCGCTGTGGTTGGCATAGCGCCTTCCCTGCATAAACGAATGCGCCGATGGTCCCAGACCCAAATAATCGCTGCCGTCCCAGTAACCAATATTGTGGCGGCACTCAAACCCCGGCCGGGCGAACGATGACACCTCGTAGCGCTCATAGCCGGCCTCGGCCATCTGGTCACAGCCGCCTTTGTATAGAGCAAAGTTATAGTCGTTATCAGACAGACGGAGTCTGCCGGAAGCAACATCGGCCGCCAGTTTCGTCCCCGGCTCAACGGTCAGTTGATAGAGAGATATGTGCGGTGGCGCGATGCTGATGATTTCGTCAAGGTCGGTGGCCAGCATCCGCTCCATCTGGCCGGGCAGACCGAAAATCAGGTCAACCCCGAAATTCTTAAATCCCAGCACGTTGGCATAATAAACCGCCTGCTGGCTATGATGAGGCTCGTGCCGGCGGTCCAACACGCTCAGCAGTTTCGGTTTGAATGACTGGATACCAAACACTGGCCGGTTGACACCGAACCCTTTGAGTATTTCCAGTTTCTCCAGCGTCACCGATTCCGGGTTGCATTCGATACTGAACTCGATATCATCGCCCACGTCAAACTGCGACCTGAGAAGGTCCAGCCATTCCCCCATCAGGGTGAGGTTGGAAATCGAGGGGGTGCCGCCGCCGATGAAGATAGAGCTTATCTCGCGGTCCGAGTCGGCGTAGCGGGCGGCAAGCAGTTCTGTCTCGCACAAGAGGGCGTCGTAGAATTGGCCTTCAAGGTTTTTATCGTACAACTCTTTGTAGAAATCACAGTACGAGCACTTGTTGCGACAGAATGGAAAATGAAGATATAGACCGAATGACATGGCTAAAGCGAACTACCCAGTCGATCCCATCGGATGTGCGACGGGAAGTTAAACAACCCGTATCCAATCCATTGAACGGCATCGATAATGTACGGAAAGCCCCATCCGGGGGCGCTGGAATCCGGTGTCCAGGACCAGTAAACAAAAACCGCCTTACCTCGGATGTTCTCGAGTGGCACGGTTCCCCAGAATCTGCTGTCACGGCTGTCATCGCGGTTGTCACCCAGGACGAAATACTCGCCCGGGGAAACCTGGTACGGCCCGAAATTGTCGCGGAACGACAAATCTCCCGGAATAATACGCGCATCATTGTTCTGGATATGGATCGGGATCGGCGCCACCTGGTCGTCGATATACAGAACCTTGTCTGCAATCTGCACGGTCTGACCGGGAAGGGCGACTATCCGTTTGATGAAATCCTTCTGAGGGTTGTTGGGATACTTGAAGACGATAATATCCTTGGCCTGAGGATCGGTGCCGAACTCGTAGGCCAGCTTGTTGACAAAGATGTAGTCCCCTTCATAGAGGGAGCCTTCCATCGACGCTGAACTGACCCGATAGGCAGAGACCACAAACACTCTCAGCAGCAGAGCCGCCACCAGGGCGATAATGGCCGTCTCCAGGTATTCACGCCAGAGAGGTTTTTGCTCTTTGCGGTCCAGAACCTTTCGCGCTTCGCGGCTGGTTTCGGCCCGCTTGATATCTTGAATTAAAAAATCCTCTTCCATACTTAATAAAACTATCGGTTTTGCCCCACATTTCTTTAGGGGCCCAGCGGTTAACAAAATGGAATATAACCCCTTTTCTCGGCCGAAGCAAATTTCCGGTTCGGGCGGACGCATTTATGATTGAAATTATGACCCCACTTTCGTATCCTTGCAGCCATGAGCGACAGAATTAAGCTGACCTCCCTGGCACCCGGCCACAAAGGCATCATTCTGACCATTTCCTCGCTGGAAGAGCCGCTGGTCGTCTCCCGTGACAGTGTTATAAAACACCGTCTGGTGGCCAATATTGTCCTGACGCCGTCCCAGATCGAGCAGTTGCGGCAGGAATCGCAGCTTCATTTGTGTGATTTCGAGACCGCCCGGCTTCTGGCCCTGCGGCCCCATTCGGTGGGTGAAATCCGGGCCAAACTGACCCGCAAGCAGTTCGAGGCTGAGACCATCAAGCAGATCATTAATAATTACAAGGGCAAGGGGCTTCTCGACGATGTCCAGTATGCTTACCGGCAGGGGCAGTTCCTTCTGGAGCGCCGACCATGCGGTAAGGCCTATTTGAGTGCCCATCTTCAGCGCAAAAAGATCGAACGCAGCCTGGCCGAAAGTACCGCCGAAACTCTCCTGGCCGAGACCGATCTGGTTACCCTGGCCGTGGCCTCGCTGGAGAAGCGGTGGAAATCGTTCAGCCAGTTTGAGCTTGAAACAGCCCGGACTAAATCGTATAATTATTTGGCCCGCCGAGGGTTCAACTACCAGGCGGCCCGGACGGCCTTTGAAGAACTATTAAACCGCACTAATAAGGAAAACGACGATTAAAACCGCGGACATCAGACAATCTTTTCTTTCGTATTTTAAGAAAAACGGCCACAAGGTACTCCCCTCCTCGCCGGTTGTCCCGTTTGACGATCCCACTATCCTTTTCACCAATGCCGGGATGAACCAGTTCAAAGACGTGTTCACCGGTCAGCGAAAAGTAGATTACCGTCGCGCCGCCACCTGTCAGAAGTGCATCCGGGCCGGCGGCAAGCACAACGATCTGGACAATGTCGGGTTCACCGCCCGTCATCACACGTTCTTTGAGATGCTGGGCAATTTCTCGTTCGGCGATTATTTCAAAGAGGAAGCCATCTTATACGCCTGGGAATGGGTCACCAAAGTCCTGGAACTGCCCGCTGACCGGCTATACGCCACTGTCTATGAAACCGACGATGAAGCTTTTACGCTGTGGGAGAAGATAGCGCCGGAGCTGAAAAACGGCCGGGTCATGCGATTCGGGAAAAAAGATAATTACTGGTCGATGGGTGCGGTCGGTCCCTGCGGACCCTGCTCCGAGATTCATTACGATCGAGGCGAAGATTTCGGCACCGGTCCCGAGGATGTCATCAACGGCGAAACCGAACGCTTCATGGAGATCTGGAACCTGGTGTTCATGCAGTTCGACCAGCGTCCAGACGGCGAGATCGTGCCGCTGCCCAAGCCATCGGTGGACACGG
>JAUXCD010000143.1 GCA_030619085.1 Candidatus Zixiibacteriota bacterium | reverse complement strand
GATATCGTATAAGCCGACGAAAGTATCGAAACTGGTGTCATTGACCAGGAACGGCTCTATATCCACCACCAGGTTTGAGTCAAAGCGCGAGCCGAATAATAGCCCGTCGGTGGCATCACGATAAAAAAGAAATATCCGTCCCTGGGCGTCCACCGCAAGGCGGGGATCAATGACGTCGATGCCGCTGAAAACGGCGGGAATCATGGTCTCCTCGCCGGTCTCAACGCCGAGCGAGTCGAGCCGCCGCAGGAAGATATTCTCATTGCCGAAGCGATCATCATTCCAGGCGACAATCCAGCCTTTGTTACCGGTAGTGGTAACCGACACGTTTTCCTGGCGAAATCTGGCCGGTGATACCGACTCGGAGATTGTCCAGTCGGTCCCCAGAGTGACCTGTGCGGCTTTTCCGGCAAGGGTCGGATTGAGTTGCTGTCGGCCGGAGAGCATCAGATGGCCAAGGTCACGCTCGTGAATAGCGGCGCGATCAAAAGCAAAGGCCGCAGTCGAAAAGAGTATTAAGACTATGATATACAGCGAGATCCTGCTTAAATTCATTGTCGCCTCATCACCAAACCATAGATTAAAAAATATACTACGTATATCGGTATAATCCGTGCATAGTTGAATCCCCCAGTCATCTCCATCCCGAAGGAACCAAACCCAAGCTTAGCGGGGTTACCGCCGCTGGCGGGTTGTGACCTGTTGCCGGTGGTATGTTACTGTATTCCGGGTAATTTCGGCAAGCTTGAAAATCCATTTCGAACAATATTGTCATTTATTGCGTCAGACAGGGAGAAACATTGTCACCCATAAGTCGTATAATTTTAATGAGAACGGAGGATACTGAAATGTCGATTTTTGAGTTGAGGCAATACGATTATATGCTTATTCTTGTTAATACGAAGGGGTCCACTATTGAACCGCTCAGGCTAAAGGTTCTGTTCGACAGTAAGCAGGACCAAAAGGCCGCCTTGAGTGAAGATCCGTGGGACGGCGTGAAATAACAGCTACCGGGTGTTAATATGTCAGTGTTTCGCTGGAACCAGAATATTCTTCTTATTTCTCTGCTGGTAATTTTTGCCGGCGGGGTGGCCGTGGCGCAGTCTGTGCTGCCACCAGACGAAAATCTGGATGACAAGCCGAAGAAGATCGAGAAGACAATCAGGATTGATTCCCGAGCACTGGAACTGGCCGAAAACTACATCTATGTTCTGGAACAGTTAAGATTCCTGACCCATGACTACAGCCGATACCTGGCCGAAAGCAAAGCCGGGATCAGTAAGGAATACCTGGCCGCGGTCACAGAGATTTCCAAAGAACTGGCCAAGGGAACCTACTACGAGAAAACGGCTCAGCTTGACTCCGACCTGTCCAAACTCCACGAGCAACTCGCCGATGCCCTGCACGCCAACAAGGAGTATTACCAGGAGCACATTGATGCCGAAAAAGACGTGGCAAGAACACGAAGACTTTTCAGCAGCCTGAGTTCGGAACTGGAGGTGATTCAGCAAATGCTGGATGCGCAGGTATCAATCGAATCGGAAGAGTACAAGAAGTACGCCGGGGACATTACGCTTTACCTGAAAAAGCGGTGTATGGAAGACGAGTTGAAGAGAATTCACATTGAGAAGATGCTCCCCGAATTCGATGAATTGGCTGAACTTCTTCCGGAGTTGGAAGTTTCAGTTGTACTCGATGTTGACCCCGATGGACCGCCGCGAGTTATTGTCATCACGGACGGCGTCCCCAGATTAGAGACGGTCGAGGTAGCCCCGGTGCGCGTCGTGAGTGCCCCAGAGGCTCCTGATGTACCTGATGTGGCGAGAAGTCTTGACATTCTCTACGACAAAGGCTCCAGGGGGGTTAGCTATGTTCGGGTTTATGCCGACAGCAGCAACAAATTGTCGACCTCGACGCCGATCTATGTTCACAATCCCATCGGCGATCTGAATATTGTCGGCTGGAATCGGGACTATGTCCGGGTTAACTCCGACATCGTGGTGTCGGCCGAATCCGGCAGCACAGCGGAGAAATTCGCCAAGCAGATCAATCTGAGACTGTACCTGAAAAACGACCGACTGTACGTCGAAACGGAAATGCCGAAACTTTCGGATCCGAAAACCAAGGTCACCGGCAGTACCGTGTATGTGAGGCTGCCAAGGAACAACCCGGTCATCTGCCAGAGTTCTTTTGGCAAGGTCGATATTACCGGCATGCGCAACAGTGTCAAGGTGAAGGCCGAGTACTGCCTGGTGACGGCCAATGACATCCAGGGTGCCCTGGTTATCGCTAACAGCTTCGGTGATATAATCAGCACGGGAGTCGAAGGCTCTATCAGCATCAAGAATTCTAACAGCCCGATTCAGATGAAAGCCTGTTCGGGAGATATTGAGATTGAGAATACCTCGGCCCCGATTACCGTTCTCGGTTCGGACGGTACCGTGACTATTCGCAGCTCCGGACAGATAAGTGTGATCGGACACACGGGCGATGTCAGAATCGCCAACGAGCAGGGACCAGTCAGGATTGAGCGACTGGACGGCAACCTGGATATCATGAATTCCATGGGTGAAATGAATCTCCGTAACGTCACCGGCTACGTTACGGCCGAGAACGCCTACGCGACGATCAACGCCAACCGTATCGGCGGCAAAGTCACGGCCAGGAATCGGTCAGGCTCGATTTTCCTCAATCAGCTTTCCGGGCCCCTGGATATAAACAATGACCAGGGAAGTATCGATGTTGTTCTTGACCGGAGTATCGCCGGCGCTTCCACTATCAACTCCACGCGCGGCGTTGTCACCGTAAAGTTTCTGGAGCCGCCGAATCTGACACTCACCGCCATCGCCTTTGACGGTGCTATTCATAGTCGATACCCAGTTAAGGAGATTACCGAAAAGCGCGGACCTGCGCGCGAATTGAAATATACATTTGGCAAGGGAGCAAACAGTCTGGACATTTCCGGCCAGCACTCAACCATAATCATAACCGACGAAGACTGAGCCCGCCATACCGATTGAGTTGACCCTCCCTCGGCAAACCGCCATTACTAAAAAAGCCGGTACCATTTTGGCACCGGCTTTTTTATTTGAATCTCGAGCCTGACTACGACAACACAGGTTTTATCTGGTCAATAGACTCGAGTTGCTTTTTGATTTTCTTCTCAATGTCGATGACATACGTGTCATCGTGGTAGACTATCGTGTCGAACGAGGTAAGGTTCTTGAGTTCCTCCATCACCGCCTTGATCGTACTGACACCGTTGACAATCACCTGCATCGACATATCCACGGTTCCCTCGGGGTCCTTAACCTGGCCCTTGCTTATCGCAACTTCCACCAACTGCGCCCGCCCGAGAATCGTGGCCGAAGCGTTATTGATGTAATGATTGAAGGTGGCCGTGATAGTGTTGAGGGTTTCGAGCGCGGCCTTGTGGAGTTTATCACGCGCGATCTGCTCGTGCAACTGATTGTTTTCCGTAAGCAGTTTCTCAACGGTCAGGTACTGGTCATAGAGCAACTGGTTGGCCTCGATCATAAGATCATTCGGCGAGCCTATCTCGATCTCAAGGAAGCTGGCTTCCTGCACCGTCTTGCCAAACAGCGTTTTCTCTATCTCGACCAGCCGATGGGGGTCAAGCTTGAGATTGGTGCAAAGGATCTCCTTGTAGTCTTGCTCAAGCGATAGATTCGGTTGGGCCTTGGTGATGGAAAAGCGAGAGATGATATCGGCCAGCGCCACAATCTGCGGCAGACGAAACTCCGGTTCGTTGTTGCCCGGAGAGAACTGGTTGTGATAGTATCCCACCGCCTGGCAGATAACCTCGGGAAGGTTCCACTGTTCAAGAAGGAACCGTCCGATGCGCGCGTGGTTGGTTTCCCAAACACGTTCTTCCTGCTCGAATATCGATTCACCCCGTTCGGCCTCGAGCCAGACACGCGCGAACTTCTCGCTGAAGGATCTCTCCAGCACCAGCAGTCCGATATCATGAATCAGACCGGCGATAAATGCTTCCTCGGCGCAATTGTAACGGATCGCCTCGGCAATCTCCCGGCAGGCAATAGCCACTTCCAGCGAATGGCGCCAGAAACGGGTGCGGTCGATGGTGGTATCCCACTTGCCGGCGATATGATAGATTGACGTCGACAGGGCCAGGGCTGATACGGCCCGATGCCCCAGAGTCATCACCGCCTGGGTCATGGTGGTAATTTCGCGGCCGGCTCCGTACAGCGGAGAGTTCACTACCCGCAACATCTTGGTCGTCAAAGAGGGATCGCGCCTGAGAACGTCGGCCAGGTCAGTGGCCGATGAGTTCTCATCTTTGATCACTCTCAGGACTTCAGCCAGAGTCTGTGGAAGAGCCGCAAGCTCCCGATGGTCTTCAAGTATTTTTTTATACAAATCTCTATCCATGTCAATTACCCCATATCCTACGTATCGGCGCATAGTGGGCTACAGTTGAGCCGGACGGCGATTTAAGCTATGATCAAGGGAAGATTTCAGTCACTAAGACGGCCCTGCAACCGACTCAGTCTTCGGCGCAAGGCGCTTTTCACTCTGGTCGAAGGCGTAAACAGCCGTTCGGCCCGGCGGGTACATTCCAGCGCCTGTTGAAAATCCCTGGCCCGGTGCTCGAAATACTTGGCCAGTTCCAGATTGGCCAGAAATCCCTCCCTGGACTGCGACTGTGACAATTGCTGCCACAAGGCCACCGCCTGAGGAAGATCACCGGCCCGCTTGAAATTGAGGGAATGAAACAGGACGATATCTTCGGGCAGACGCCGGTCGGTGAGATCGTCAATCCGTCGATAACAATCCTGGACTTTGTCAGTCTGCCGACGGCGGCCATACAATCGCGACAATGAGTGCAGGTCATCAACTTCCGTGAGCGTCTCCCCCTCCGACTGATAAGCCTCGGCTACCAGATTGACCAGATAGTACAGGCTGAGAATATCAAGTCGGTTATGCTCAAGCACCACCCCCAACGGCTCCATCGTCTGCTCGGAAAGCCAATCGAAATAAACCGAAGGAATCAGGTACCCGGGGATGTCACCATCGCGGTAAAACTGAAACAGTTCCCTTTCCAGGTTGGTCAGGGTGCAGTCTCCAAGTCGACGGCGGAATAACCGCCTCGACGGGTGCAGCAGGTCGATGTGGAAGTCGTAGCCGATATGGCGCGCCACCCGGTTGATGATCATGCGGCTGCGAAGTAGTGGCAGGTCGAAAGCAGCGCCGTTGAAGCTGACGAGAGTTTTCTCGGGACCGAATTCTATCAGCAGCGCTTCGAGCATGGCGGCCTCATCGGGATAATCAGGGATCAAATATTGGCGAACCTCGAATCCGTCCTCTACTACTGAGCCGCACCCCACCAGAAAAGCGACCGCTCCGGAGCCGCCCAGGCCGGTTGTCTCGGTGTCGAAAAACAGCAGCGATGACAGGTCAACCCGGCCCTCCTCCTCAGCGGAAGTAAAGGCCGCCCGCGGCCAGCCCAGGTCAGGCGCGTAGAAGTCACCAGTCATATTCCCGTGACAGTGGTCGAGAGGGTAGGTCTCTTTTACCAGACAATAGGCACCGGCGTGGTTGGTCTCGACGGTCCCGCCGAGAAATTCGGCCAGCCGGAGGTAATGTTTCGGGGCGCGCTCTTTCGCCGCGGGAGTGGCTTTACCAACAATGAGATCGCGGTACCGATTCAATTTATCCTGAGGACTTTTACTGGACATTCTCAACAGAACTTATAGCGGACAGTATTTTCAACTTCGTCAGGCGGTCGGTCTCCCGGTCAAGGACTTGCTGCCAATAGCCGCAATGATCATGGGGGTCACCCATGATGAGAGCCACCGCCGCGTGGGCGCGTCGGTCCGGATCCGCAGAATGGGTTTGAGCAAAAAGGACATCGGTAGCCAGGTCGGTGCCGAACTTTCCGAGCACCCGGCAGGCCAGGTCACCGACCAGCTCGTTGTCCGAGTCAATCGAATCGCTCAAAGTGGTCACGACCAAAGCGGTGTCCATCGTCACCAAAACCTCGCCGGCTGACATCCGCGCTCCGTAGAAACTGTCGCCGAGGCCGTGCACCAACTGAGCGATACCGTCTTGCAAATCAAGTCTCCCCGCCGCCACCACGGCGGCCTTGCGCACCTGGCCGACCGAATCTGACATCGCGGCCAGCACCGTGGAGCCGGCCTGGCGGTCACCGATCTTGCCCAGGGCATCTACGGCGTTTTCCCGAACCTGCCAGCTCGGGTGATCTGAAACCTGCAGCAGCGGCGCCACCGCCGATGAATCCCGGATATCCCCCAGGTTGCTGCAGACGCGCTGAACAGCCAGATCATCCGGACGTCTCAGAGCTTCAATCAGCAAGGGAACGGCCGGGCGGCCAATCTTTTTGAAGATGTTATTTATGGTGACGCGTTCACGCGCCGAGTTGGTGTTAAGTTTGTCAATGAGCGGTGCCACGGCATCGACACCCATAGCGGATATCGAATCAATAGCCGGCTGCACGAGGTCCTTGTAGATTATCTCACCCGATGACGCGATGACAAATAGCGAGTCAACCTTCTGCTGAACGGTCTGGGCACTCTGTACCGGAGTTACAGCCATAGCTGTAATCAATGCAATAGCCAGGCCGCACGAAATCACATATCGGTCCGGACGTGTCACTTATTGCCCTCCGAACTATCCGGCGGATTCAGTTCAATATCCATACCGCCACCCCATTTGGATTTGGTTCGCCAATAGTAATTGTCGTGACCGTTGCCGGCATATTGATCCTGACCGCCGAGATCGAGAAACAGGCCAATCGAACCAAACTCGCGCCTCGGATTACCATAGCCCTGGCTGTTGGACGGCTTCTTGATGAAATACCGATCATCGCCGCTGTTATCTATCAACACCCCGGCGCCGTTGGCCGAGCCGGCCGCCTGGGAAAGGTCATAAGCCGTGTATGTGTCATCGCCGCCACGATCAAGGAGCAG
>JAUXCD010000140.1 GCA_030619085.1 Candidatus Zixiibacteriota bacterium | reverse complement strand
CCGACCAGGTGGCCGCCGATGCCCGCGGAGCGGAGTTTTTGGGACTGCAGGCCCACCGCGTGGGGCATATTCGACTGGCGGAGAAATCCGGCCTGGGCACGATGGACTATCGCGCGGCCGGCTATAAAGAAATAGTGTAATGACTATCAAAACGACTCGAAATCTTCGGCGTCTTTCACAACTTATCTTTTTCGTCCTCTTCTTCTGGCTGATTCTCAAAACCACTTTTGAGGTCAGTTTCAACCCGGCCGATCCGACCGATATAATTCTTCCTTACCCGGTATCAATAGCCCTCGAGTTCGACCCCCTGGTGGCACTGGCGACTCTGATGGCCAACGGAACGATCTTCAAGGGTTTGCTCTGGTCACTGGTCGTGCTGATACCGACTATATTCATAGGCCGCTTCTTCTGCGGCTGGGTCTGTCCGCTCGGCACGCTCAACCACTGGATTTCGGAGATTCCCTCGGAGCGGCGTCGACGACGCGGGGCGGGCAAGATTGAATCCAACCGCTACAAAAAATACCAGCGAATAAAATATTACGTGCTGTTTGTATTTTTGGGAGGCAGCCTGGTGGGGGTGCTTCAAATCGGCCTGCTGGATCCGCTGTCGCTATTGGCCAGATCGATTGGGACGGTCGTCCTGCCGGTCCTCCACACCACGGCACTGGCTTTAGTCGATTGGGTCAGACCCTATGAACATCCTCCGGTCGGACGGGCCGCCCAGTTCGCCTATGATCTCATCGCCCCGTGGCTTCTGCCTTTTCGCCAGGCTCACTTCCATGCTATCCTGACAATCGGCACCCTCTTCCTGGCGGTACTGGTCCTCAACCGAGTGTTCACCCGTTTCTGGTGCCGGGCCATCTGTCCCTTGGGCGCTTTACTCGGAGTTTTCTCCCGCTTTGCCATCTTTGGCCTGGAGAAAACCGAATCCGCCTGCGACCATTGCAATCTGTGCCTGGTGTCATGCCAGGGAGCGGACAATCCCGATGTAGGCAAACCGTGGCGTCAGACCGAGTGCCACCTGTGCCTCAACTGCCAGAGCGCCTGTCCTTCATCGGCATTGCGATTCAAGTTCTTCCCAAACCGTCAGGGAAGCGTCTCCAACCCGGCCGGCACGCCAAAGGTCGATGTCAGCCGCCGCAAGGTCACAGCGTCGATTGCGGCGGGGCTGGTGATGCTGCCGATGTTTCGGTCCGGCGACGCATTCGAAGTCAACGCCAATGAACGGCTGGTGCGACCGCCGGGCTCGATGCCGGAAGCGGATTTTCTTGCACGATGCATCCGGTGCGGCCAATGCATGCGGGTCTGCCCCAACAACGCGCTGCACCCGACCCTTCTGGAGTCGGGACTCGAAGGTGTGTGGTCACCGATACTGATTGCGAGAATTGGCTACTGCGAACCAACCTGTACCCTTTGCGGGCAAGTCTGCCCCACCGGCGCTATACAGGAGTTGAGCCTGAAAGAAAAAGTGGGCAGCGATGACATCCCGCCGAACCGTATCGGCACCGCTTTCATCGATCACGGCCGATGTCTGCCCTGGTCGATGGCTACCCCGTGTATTGTTTGTGAGGAGTGGTGCCCGACTCCGGTCAAGGCGGTTTATCTGAAAGATGTCACGGTGTATCGGCGCGATGGTAAAGCGGTGGCTGTTAAGCAACCGTATGTTGATCCCGCTTTGTGCACCGGTTGCGGCGCCTGTGAATATGCCTGCCCGGTGGCTGACCGACCGGCCATTTATATCACGTCTATCGGTGAGTCACGCTCCGAGAAAAACCAGATCCTGCTGGAGCGGCGCAGGAAGCCCCGGTCAGAGGGCTAAGTTATCGCCCTTTCGGCCGCGCTGATAGATTCACCTTGATATCAAGAACAGTATCATTCAGACTTACCAGTCCGTATTTCTTGCGATAGTCCTCGAAGGCAAATCCGGAGCCTCGTTTGCTCAACACTGTCAAATAAGAATCAAGGTTGTCCACCAGGTACCCGTAAGCCGCCTGGGCCGTCTTGCGATCCGGGTACGGAACGATAATACGCGTGTAGATGCTGTCATCGCCACCCGCGTAGTCAGCGACCAGGGCGAAAATCTCACCGCCCAATTGCAGTATATCGCCATCGCCGAGAGTGAATATCGGCTGCAAAGCGAACTGGCCGCGGATGAGCCGCTGTGAACCGGCCAATAATCTGTCCTTCGGCAATTGCGAAAGCAGCGTTACCGGCTCTCCCTTGGGAATGAACGACAGCGTCTTTTCAGCCAGCGCTTTCATCACCGGGAGAAACGCGGGGTCGGACTTGAAGCTGTTCACCAATATGAAGTACCGGTTTTTAACGATCATGAACTGGTTATTGTTGCCGGTATTTCTTGCCGCGAGACCTTCCACCGGCACCTCCCGGCCGCACTTCATCAGGTAAATCCCCAGCGCCGACTCCGGGCTTGACATGACGTAGACTTCGAGATCAATCTCCGTTCCGGACTTGTCATACCGTTGCACCAGGAGCTTGTCAAATCCGAACTCGTGGAACAACTCGGCACCGCCGTCGATATGACCATAGAGATCATTCTTCACAAATGTGAGAACTTCTTCGGATTTCTCCCAGCCCGGGTAGAACCCGTTACCAGGAATCAGCGAGTCCTCGCCGGCGGCCATAAGCGGTAGAAGCAGCAGACATATTAAGGCAATGGTTTTCATCATCTCTTTCTACACGTTAAATGCTCGATGGTGACAGCTTATACGACGACATGCTCAATCTTCGCCGGGTCGGCCACGCCCAGCCCGAGTCGCTCGGCATAGCGCAGGTACTCGGTAAAACGCGGGTGCTCATTAACGGTGACGTTTATGCTTTTGCGTTTCTCGACCATCAGCTGATGGCCGATCATATCCATGGCAATCGGGTCGGTGGAGAAGAACAAAGTGTTGTAGATATATTGGAAATTGGCTGCCGCCATGGGACCGCCGTCGTACTGCGCCCGAAGGCCGTCCAGAACATTGAGCACCATCTTGTCACGAATCACCGGGAAGGCCAGAACCTCGGTGCAAACGTCAAAAAACAACGGCCGGTGCAATCGCCCGGTGTTGCAGATAGCACCGTAACCCATATTCTTGGTGGCCATCGAAACCCCATTACCGGTGTTCTTAAAGACCGGGACATTGATAATCTTGGTCAGTCGCTTGGTCACGAGATTGCCGAAATAGGATTCCTTGCCGTTGAAGACGTGCTGGTTGAGGTATTGATTATCCTGCGGACAATCCACATCGGCCCAGTAATAAACATCCTTATCGAAATTACCGGCACTGAGGTGCTTACCGTCTTCGTCCAGCCAGCGACTGTTGTCTTCACTCTCACCGCTGGCAGCGGCTTCGTCCAGCGTTTGCAGACCGACAATCTCGATTCCGGGGAACCGCTTCGCTTTATAACCGGCATCGGCCAACATATAATCGAACCGATCCCAGATGATGATGTTCTTACGCGGCAGGCCGCTGTCTTCCAGCCATTTTATGATGGCATCGACCACTTCCAATTTGGTGTTGATCAGACCCGGCCCGACCGGGTTGACCTTGATACCGACGATATCTTCCTTGTTGAATAGAATTCCAAAACTCTCTTTGAGGTCCTTGCCGGTGAGATTCGTGATACCTTTGTCGAACATCGCCTGGACAACCTCACCGACCGGGTTACCATCGACCATCGCGCGCTCGTCGGTCACCTGCACCAGTTTGCCGGGATAAGGTCCCGGCAGGGATGTAGCAGTGCGCGCCACTTTCGTGACGTCGTCGATATTCGTCTTGGGTTTTGACGGGGGGGCATCAGTCTGAGACTGGTCGCACGACCACAGTACGGGTGACCCCAGCACCAACCCGACCCCCACGACACTTCCGGCCTTCAGCATATCGCGACGCGATACTTCCAGTCGGGTGTTCATAGAACGATATGTGTCCTTATTCATGATATGTTTCTCCTGCGCATATAGATTTATTGTCGTATTAAACGCGTCGTCACCATTCACACAAAGACAAACGGCATTGACAGACTCAGGACACCAATCGCTTCTTGCCGACGCGAGCGCCGCCATCAGGAACTGATAATACTGGCGCACCCCAGGCGCATGATCTTGAACTCTCGCTCCAGGTAGGTCTCGATTCTGTCGATGTCTGAATACAGCAGCGACCGGGTGCAGGAAATCGCAGCCAGCGGTCGGTCAGCCAGCTTCTGCGCCTTCTCGATGCATTTCGCCTCGAAATCATCACCGGAATAAACGGCGTTTACCAGACCCAGGTCGAACGCCTCTTTTGCCGAAAGTGTCTTGCCGCTGTAGAGCATCTCCACCGCCCGGGCCTGGCCGATATAACGCGGCAGGAAATAACCGATACCGCCGCCGGGGGGGATATCCAAATCGATATGAGAGAACGCGAGGGTGGCGTTTTCGTGTACATAGCGAAAATCGCATACAAGACTGGTACCGATAAACGGAGTGCATATCTCGCCGGTTAGAGCCGTCAGGAACATATTCTTGGACCTGATGACGTGCAGGATGAAATGATGCAGAGTGTTGCCCTCGCGGGCAAAGAGCAGTTCACCATCATCGGTTCCGGCTACGCTGGTCAAAAATCGGCGGTACTCATCACCGCTGAAACAGTTGCCGCAACTGATGATCAGTACGGCTTTGACTTCGGGCGATTCCTCGGCCTCGCGCAGACAGGCGAAGAGTGCATCTCTCAGATTGAGATCGGTGCCAAGTTCGAATATCCCGCGCTTGAGCTTGAGGACACCTACGCCCTCTGCAACGTGATAGTCAAAAAAATCGCTCTTGTACTCAATGTATTGATTTGAAGGCATATATGTAACCTCGTAGCATTTGTGTCAAGACTAACTACCGGTAGGATACACCATAACCGATACTGCTGTCAAGTTTGTACCGAAAACCGGCCTTTTAAAGCAGCTTGACAGGCGAGCATTGGGTACGTTAGTTTGGTCTTATCGTTCATCAGACCCTGCATGTCTACATTGTCACTTAACGACCCTTGGGGAAATGGCGTTTATGCTGGAAGTCTGCATTTTTATCCTGTTGCTGATGATTGTCTTTGGTCGCAGACTGCAAGGTCTCTCTTATACCTGGCTGGATGAAGCTTTACTAAGGGACGAAAGCCGCTTCGGGAAGCTTGTGTGGACCGCGCTCTTGTCGCTGCTTTTACTACTGGCAGCAATCGTGTACACCCGGCCGGATACCGCCTGTAATAACCTGGGTTTTCTTTATGCCCAACTGGCTGAGAACCCGTTTGATTTCGCGGCCGGCAACCCGTTGTCGTTCAGGATACTTACACCGTTGATCAGTTATGCCGTCGGTCTGCGCGGGGCCAATATCATCTTCACCAATCTTATCCTGGCCGGCGTGCTGATCGGTACGGTTTATTCCATTTTTCGCAAAATATCTCCGAGACCGGGCGACGCTTTTCTGGCCGCGGTGGTGGTGACGTTTTCGCTCGTGGTACTGACAACCATCCATTGTGGCGGCTATTGCGATATTCTCACGTATCTCGTTGTATTTCTCATGTGGCACTTCCGCAGCAAGAGATTTCTATTCTATGTATTGTTTCTGATCGGACTCTTCAATCGCGAATCGATTGTTTTTCTGCTGCCGTGGCTGGTCTTTATCAGCCTTGAAATACCGTGTTCGAAAACCAGACGATTGGCGGAATTGGCCGTCGGGTTTGCCCTGGCGATATTGATTTATTACTTGTTCCGGCAATGGGTCGGCGCTCAGGCCGAAATTGAGTTTTCCGGCAACTACTACCTGCGACCATTACTCGACGATCCGCTGAAGCATTTTCGCAATACTTTTTATTATCACGGGCTCGGTTTTTTCTCGGTATATAAGCTGCTCTGGTGCTTCCCGGTTCTCGCTGCCGCAGCTTTCTGGAGAGACCGCAACTTTCGTCCCCTGATAGGCTTTGCGCTGCTTCTTGGCGGCGCCTGGGTACAGCTCTTTCTGGCCTTTGACACTTCGCGAATGTTCACGCTCGGTTTCATGATAATGTTTCTCAGTCTTGAATACCTGTTGCGAACCGATGAGTATCGGTTTCGGAAGTGGGCTTTTGCCGCTGTCCTAATCAATCTGCTTGTGCCCCAGATGTACACGGCCGCCGAGATAGTGGAGATTTGGCAGTCATTGAGTTCACACCTGTTATTGCCATATCTCTGATGATGACACCAGAAAGTGAACAAGAGACCGACCGCGACGTAAGGGCAACGGTGACGTTATGATGTGGAACGCTGAGAGATCAAGGTACTATCTGCTTGTTTTCGCCGGCAGTATAGCGGCCGGCCTGACAGTATTATTCCGGGATTTCATCTTCTCCGACGAGATGCTCTTCTCGGCCGACATCATTGCCGGCGGCGTGTTTTTTCGACTTTTCCTTCGCCAGACCCTGGTTGATTTCGGCTATATCCCCCTGTGGAATCCCTACTACTACTGCGGTATGCCGTTTATCGAGGCCATCCACGGCGCTGTTTTTTATCCCGCGACGTTTCTGGAAGTAACCGGGAATATCTTCCGGTCGATCGGTTGGAGTCTTATCGCTCATTACTTCCTCGCCGGGATATTCACTTATCTGGCCGCCCGCCAACTGAGGTTGTCGAAGCTGGCCGCTACCGTGGCCGGCGTTACGTACATGTTCTCCCCCGGCCTGTTGGGCTGGGCGCTGTCGGGGCACGATGGTAAGATATATGCCGCCACGCTGTTTCCTCTGGCGATATTGTTTCTGTTTCGCCTGTTTGACAGAAGACGCCTGCTCAATAGTGCCCTGCTCGGCGCCGTTTTGGGGCTGATCATCCTGACCCCGCATCTGCAGATGGCTTACTATATCTTCGGCATCATCACGCTGATCGCCATCGTCAAGCTGATCGAGCAGTTCATCCGGCAAAGACATTTCCGGGCGCTGGCATCCCCCTTGCTGGCCGTTCTGTTTGCGATCCTGCTGGGCCTTACAATCTCGGCCGTGCAATGGATACCGAGTGCAAGTTACATCTTTACTGATTCCCCACGGGCGGAACAGGAGCGGGGCTACGACTGGGCGACATCGTTCTCCATGCACGAGGAGGAAGCAGTGGCTATCGTCCTACCTGAGTTCTGTGGTCTTGATTCAAAATTCGATGCCATGACTTACTGG
>JAUXCD010000003.1 GCA_030619085.1 Candidatus Zixiibacteriota bacterium | reverse complement strand
GAGGCGAGAATCGGGCCAAACGAGTACACAAAAGGTGCGTTGTGCGCCGTAATGTCGAAGGCAGGTGAGTTCATCCAATCGGAGCGTGCCACTATGCCGCTTCGCTGTCGGATATCCCAAGAGTTCTCCCATTCCTCCTTATTGTAGTATGACTCGACATAATGTAGACTGTCCACACCAACCTGCCAGTTGGAGGCAGGCCGTCGGAAGTAGCTAAATGAAGGGGTAAAGAGCCTTTCGTTGTTCTGAGTGCTAATAACCAAGTATCGAGGGATGTTGTCCAAGCCGACACGCTCCTTGTCGGATGTATAGGAGTAACTGCGCCTGCCTATAACATCTTCTCTCGTAAGCGCCACCTTGCCGTCCAGAAAGTGGCCGGGGGTCCAGCGACCGTAGAAATAATCAAATGGCAGTTCGATTGTGTCCGCGCCGTGGATACAGGCGCATGAGATGAGAATTGCTGAAAAAATCAGCCCCGCTTTAGTGTGTGTGCGCAAGCTTCCCTCCTAAGCTATCACACCCCCACCCAGTAAGATGTCACCATCGTAAAAAACAACTGACTGGCCGGGAGTGATGGCTCTTTGTTTGTCCTCAAAGATAATATGGATAGAGCCATCGGTCAAGCACTCAATCTTAGCTTTCGCCGGCTGATGCAAATACCGAATCTTCACTTCCGCCTCAAACGGGCCAACGCCCGGTTCTATTCCTACCCAGTTGATGTCTTTTGCGGTCAGTTCAGTCGTAAACAGCGAGTCATTATCGGAGACTACTACCCGATGCTGCTCAGTGTCGATTTCCTTCACATACAGCGGCGTGGGATGCGCGATCCCCAGCCCCTTGCGCTGTCCGATAGTGTAGAAAGCGGTGCCCTCATGATGCCCCAAAACGCGGCCGTCCTCGTGGACAATCTCCCCCGGCTGCTGAATCTGGCTGTGTTTCCCTTCCCACTCGCGCAAAAAACGGCGGTAGTCATCATCGACCACAAAACATATCTCGCGCGACTCGGCTTTCTCGGCGGTGCGAAGGTTGTATTTGCGGGCAATCTCTCGGACCTCCGATTTGAGCTTCTCCCCCAGCGGCATGAGGGTGCCAGCCAGCGCCTCCTGCGAGACGCCCCAGAGCACGTAAGATTGGTCACGAGTACTATCGATACCCTTGCGGATAGTGAAGCGGCCGCTTGATAGCCTCTCGATTTTGGCGTAGTGACCGGTAGCCATGTAGTCGCAACCCAGTTCACGGGCTTTTTTCAGGAAAGTGTTCCACTTGATATCGGAGTTGCATCGCACGCACGGGTTGGGGGTGCGGCCGCGGTGGTACTCGGACACGAAGTTGTCGACTACACTCTCTTTGAAAGCGGCCGACATATTGAGAACGTAGAAAGGCGCGCCGATAGAGTCGCACACTATCCGGCAGTCGGTGATGGAGTCAATCGTGCAGCAGCGGCCGTCCTTGTAGATATCGCCGCCGACATCGATAAAATCCCACAGCTTCATGTGCGCGCCGACAACATCGTAGCCCTGCTCTTTCAGCAGCAGAGCCGCAACCGAGGAGTCGACCCCGCCGGACATAGCAACCAGTACTTTCTTCGCCATAATTCTACTATCTCAAAAAAACGGGAGCGGGATATTGTCCCCCTTATTCACCGGGCCGAGGAGTGCGTGCCACTCAGTTCTTCTTTTCGTAGATCGGTGAAAGTTCACGCAGCCGCTCGATGATGGGCGGCAGTTCGGCCAGGACATAGTCAAGCTGCTCTTTGGTGGTGGAGCGACCCATAGAGAAACGCACCGCACCCTGGGCCTCGACAGGCGCGATGCCCATCGCGGTCAGCACGTGCGACGGTTCCACCGCGCCGGAAGTGCAGGCAGACCCGGACGAGGCCGCGATGCCTTTGATGTCGAGCGAGAGAATGATCGACTCCCCCTCGGTGCCAAGAAACGAAACATTGACCGTCTGCGGGATGCGATTTTTCCGTGGGCTGTTGAGCCGGATATCGGGGATGCGCTTGCTGACTTCTTCGATGAAGTAGTCGGCCAGTTTGACGATGCGGGCATTGTCAGCCTCGCGGCGCATGTCGGCCAGCTGGAGAGTTTTGGCCAGCCCGACCGTCCCGGCGACATTCTCGGTGCCCGGGCGACGTTTCTTCTCGTGCGAGCCACCGTAAAACAGCGGGGCAATTTTCACCCCCGCCCGGATAAACAGCGCCCCGGTTCCTTTCGCGCCATAAATCTTGTGGCCAGTCAGCGAGAGCATATCGATGTCCAAATCTTTCACATCGACCTTGGCTTTGCCGATAGACTGGACGGCATCGGTATGAAACAGCACACCGCGCGCCCGGGCAATAGCGGCCAGAGCCTTGATATCACTGATCGCGCCGGTCTCGTTGTTGGCGTGCATAACGGAAACGAGCGCAGTTTTATCAGTAATAAGTTTTTCCAGATCGGCAACGGAGGCAAATCCTTCGCCGTCGACCGGCAAAAGGTCCATCGCGAAGCCCTGCTTTTCGTGCAGGAATTCGGCCGGTTCTAAAACGGCGGGATGCTCGGTAGCACCGATAATCAGGTGGTCTTTCTTGCCCCTGAGATGATTGGCAGTGCCGAAGACGGCGATATTGTCTGACTCGGTGCCGCCGGAAGTGAAAAACAGTTCCTGGGGGTCGCAATTTATAACGGCGGCAATCTGTTCGCGGGCGTTTTCGAGGGCTACTTTGGCGTCGCGGCCAAAACTGTGGACACTGCTGGCATTGCCGAAATGCGCTGAAAGATACGGCAGCATGGCCTCGACGACTTCCGGGTCAACCGGGGTGGTGGCGTTATGGTCAAGGTAAACGGGTTTCATCGGTTATCCTGTAGTATGACTTTCTCCAAAAGTTGTTAATACCGTAACAATGATCGAGAAAGGATGTTCACTCTTAGAATGCGTACAATATAGTAAAGTGCCAGCGGTAGTCAAAGTCGAAATCATCGGTCTCGAGCACCCGGGCGTAGTCGATCCGAATCGGCCCGGCCGGGGAGACAATCTGGAAGCCGGTGCCGTAGGAATAGGCCATGGATTTGAGGCGGGCATCGGAGATATTCAGATAGCCGTTACCCATGTCAAAAAACAGGGACTGATACAGCGGCAGGGAGCGAAACAGGTCCTTGAGCACCGGAACCCACTGGAAAATCTGAATAGTACGCCAGCGGAATTCCTGGTTGAAAATGAAGGTAAAATTGGCGCCAATCGGGTCGCCCTCCGGTCCCTGCGGACCAAGCGAGTTTTCCCGGAATCCGCGAATGGTGTTGGCGCCACCGAGATAAAGGCGGTCATTGACCGGAACGACATCGGACTTGCCAAACGCTTCCACCCACCCGGCCTTCAGCCGCGTGGCGGCCACCCATCCGGGCCAGGTGACCTGGTATTTCGACCAGCTTCCTTCGAGTTTGTTGAAATTGTCATCCCCGCCGAGGACTCCGCCGTAATGCTCGCTTTGGAAATCCGTTACTGAACCCCACTGCGGGATGAAAAGATTATCCCGGGTGTCGCGGCGGTACGAGAAATAGACATTGCGGCGAACCGATATTCCGTTCTCCTGTTTGATTACCTCCTTGAGTTCATCGGAAACGCCAGAGATTTCGATTGATTCATACTCCAGCCCCACGTTGGTCCTGACGCGAGGGCCGAATTTCTTGAGCGTGGAAATGGACACTGACCAACTCTCAATCTTGTAGTCACCAACCGGGTCCTTTAGCCGCGGTTCCCACTGCCCGGTCAGCACCAGAGGCATACGGACACCCATAAACCAGGGTTCGGTGTATCGCAGACGGTAACGATGCTGCACCAGGCGAACATCATGCCCCAGACTGAACGAATAGTCAGCCAGCAGGTCATAGCGCCGCGAGCCGAAGAAATTGCGCTTGCCGAAACCAGTGGTAAAGTCCCAGATAAGGTCTTTGAACTCGGACTGCCCGGCACCGGTGGTGACCGTGACATATCTGGGTTTGCGCTCGCGCACTTTGAGGGTGAAATCCGGGCGGAGACGGTCGGCGCTTTCTTTGCTCTGGACCAGTTGCAACGTACTGAAATAGCCGGACTCAAACAACCGCTGTTGGGAATTTAGGATGGTCCGCCGTCGGTAAACATCGTTAGGAACTATCTTCAACTCGCGCCGGGCCGCATACTCGGGATATTTGTCGTCACCCTCGATGTTCATCTCACCGAAGTGAACCAGCGAGTCCGATCGTATGTCAAACGTAATCGGTATCAGCGCTGAATGGTCGACGCTGTCAATATTGTAGGCGACATTCGCATAAGGGTAGCCGTCGTTGGCTAATATCGTTTTCAATTCGAAAGCCGCAGCCTCGACATCGAAGAAATTGATCGGCACGTTGTCTTTCAGTTCATGGATTACTTTTTCGAACTCGAACTTGAAATGCTCCGGGTAGGAACCGGTGATTTTCTTCTCGCCGTATTGAAGTTGTCGTCCTTCATCGACGACGATTCTGACCGTGGCGGTCGAATCGGGCAGAAGCAATTCGTAACTCTCATCGACCCGTATGCCAAGATAACCGTTGGTTATATAAAGGTATTTGATCTCGAGCGTGTTACGCTCCATCGTCTCGCGCTGGATGCGGGCGCGGCGGTCCCCCTTGAGGGCGGTCCACAGAGAACTCACCCGTGAATACATGCGCTTCTTGATAGTGCCGTCGGAAAAATGCGTATTGCCCTGAACCACGATCGAATCGATCTTCGGCTTGCTGCGAACCCACCTGAGGTGAGCCTTGTCCATGGCTATCCCATCGGCGGCGGCGAATGCAACCACGAGCACGGTCAGCGCCAACAGGTGACTTTTGTGCAAAACAGCGCACATCATCAGTATTCCCAATGCAGCTTGAGGCCCAGGTGATAGAGTTCGTCCTCGTCGCGCCGACCCTCGACAAGAAAAGCCTTATTCAATCGATACTCAAAACCAACTTCCTGCCCGCTCATACCTGACAATCGCGAACGACCGTAGACATAGAGATTGTGCGTGGTGTAAAAGCCGACCGTTATTCGAGCTTTGAGCGGATCTCTTTCATTACCGTAAAGTGGTTCGATCTCGAAAGTCTCCACGCCTACCCCGAGCTCGTTCAACTGGCGGGTGCCAATCTGTGACATCTGCGTGGAAATCAGACCGGACAACCGCCCTTCCAACTGGCCGGAGGCTGAGGTGGTATCCGAACTGTAATAATTGGCTACGATCAGCGGAATAATGTCCTCGCGCGAGAAGGCTGAGCCTTCAACGGGGTTGATTTCAACCGTATCCAAAGTACCGCTGATATGCACGCCCAGTTCCAGTTGTTCGGTAGTTCCGTTGTCGTCGAAAGCCGACTGGCTGACACCCTGGACCTTAGTGTAGCCGATCAGATCAAGTCGCGGGTTGAACCTCTCCCCGCCTTCGAAGGTCACCAGTCCGCCCGGATCGAGGCGGAAAGTTTTGTCAAACAGATAGCCCCGACCGCGGAGGATCTCCATTATACCGATAAAACGATACTTGCCGTCCTCCCGGATGATATTCATCTCGCCGGAGAACTCAGCATCGACATCCTCGTTCTTGATCCAGTAGTTGGAGAGGATGTCTATGTTAATGTTCAGGTCCCACGAGTTTTCGGACGTGAGCGCCTGCATAATCGGCGAGCCCTCATCCGGTTCGGCGAAGCGCACCATGTACCTGGTCGAAAGCAACGTGAGATCACCCGTCACCAGCGGTGGAGTGGTTCCTTCAACGTGCAGGTCGCCCTCGACCTTGCCGGTGATATCATCGAGTTCATAGGAGAAGGGAAACTCCTTCGGAAGCGAAATATCCAAATCGTAATACAGTTCATCCAGTGACAACACCACCAGTTCACCGTCCAGATACATATATCTTCGCTTGCCGTCTGACGTACCACGTTGCGTCGTGTAGGCCTCGATGCCGTCGATGATGATACTGTTGTCCTCCATCAGGATTCCGGCCGAGTCGACATAGATGGGATGGGCGAGGTCAAAGTACTTCAGACGACCGTTCTTCAAATATGCCTGCCCCTCCAGATGCGGATCATCCGCGGTGCCGCTGAGTCTAAAGTTCGAATGAAAATCACCGTCGAGCTGTTCTACCGACGGCAGCATAAGACTAACGAGGTCGAATCGATTGTCCGTGATCACCACCCGAATGTCAACAGGCTTTTTCGGAAGGCGGTCAATCTCATCATTAGTAAAAGCCAGGTCAATCGGCACGTAACCACGGGCGTAGTATTCGCCGGGGTGGGAAAGCACTACCAGACTGTCGATATCCAGCAGTTGCTTGTCGTAGAAAATGCTGGTGGACAAATCACCCAATAACAGGTTGCGGTAAGTCAGTGAATCGACCGCGCCTTTGAGTGTGATGACCGGCTCAAGCAGTGAGCCGCCCAGGGATGCCTTGCACGAAAGAATTCCGGTGATGCTCAACTCCTCGTCAAACAGCTTAACCCAGGGAGCAATACCGACCTGGTTTATAGAGATCGATAAATCAAGCGTCTCATCAAAATTGGTTCTACCCGTGGCCGAAAGCAGCGCTTCGGAGCTGCCAATAGCGGCGCGTTTGAAATCGAGCCCCAGAGTATCGGCATCGAATATTATGCTCTGGCGATTAACGAAAACCTGGTTGAACAGACCGAGCGACAGAGTATCAAATATAATGTGGTACGGGTAGCCGCCATAGTCGAAGACACCCCGGGTGGTGGCATAGAAATAGCGGTTGTTGAGAAACGCGGTGTCGATATACACCAGGTTGGAATCGATGGTGAGAGACAAGTAACCAGTATCGTAAGGAAGTGACCAGGCTGCGCCACTGTAATAGTCTACTTCTACACTGCCCTTCTTGCCGGTAAAAAAGCGCCGGATGTCGACCGTCGAATAGAGGCTGTCACAGTAAAGACCATAGATCCAAACCGAATCCGAAACGAACACACCCTTAAGGTCGGGATCACGGGTCTTGCCCGTCATGGTTGCCACGGCATATCCCCGGCCACCCGGTTGGTCGATGAACAGTTTACCCCGGTATCGATCAAGATTCTTGAGATCCGCGATTATGTTCAGGTTCATGTCATCGTGGTAGTTAATCCGGCCATCGACCAGAAACTCATTCTCGTAGTATGCCACACGAAACGAGTCGCCAAAAAATATCGAGTCCGTGGTAATAACCAAATTACCCGACGCTTCCTGCAGCGGGTACTCATCGAATGAAGACTCGTAAAGGTCGGTGTGCACCCTGAGGACCATCTCATTCTTCTTAAACGACGACCCTTCCAGCTCCAGACGGCCTGACAGGTTCGACTCAAACGTACCCTTGATCAGGTTGTTGAGGTTGAAATTGTTGACATCGGCACTGAGATTGTATTTCTGCGTAGGCGATGTGAAGTCAATCTCACCCCGGCCGTCAATTGAACAACCCCGCAGCAGTGAGCCATACACCGTATCCAGATGCAGGAACCGATCGCCATACCGGAAATCAATGAAGAGATTCTGGAATTCGACAAAATAGAAATCACCGCCGACATCGATGGAGCCTTCGATATCTCCGCCCACAAATGAGACGGAACCGTTGAGGTCCAGCAATCCTTTCAGATGCGGCCTGATCAGCCGCGTGGCTTCCGTCAAATCAATATTGTCGGCGGCAAAATCAACCTGGCCGGTGATCGGTTTACCCAACAGAATATTGCCGGATAGTTTCATGCGGGTATCGGCCGCCACGAGGGAAACGTCCTGAAACACCAGTATGCGATCATAATAAGTTAGCTTGCCATCGGCCGCATCAAGCTGATAGCGCTGGTCGCTTGATTCAAACTCGAGCCGTTTCAACTCCAGGGAATAGGTATTCTCATCCCCCTGGATACCTACTTCGAGATTGACATCGTGAAAACCGGTGGTGTCCCCGCCGCTGATCAGGGAGATGTTGGCATTAGTGATGGTCAGATCCTCCACCGCAAAGACTGGCGCGATGGCAGAGTCGGCTCTCTCCCCATTGAAGAAATCCGGCAGGAGCCAGGCACCGGCGGAATCGCGCCGCACTTCGATATCGATGGAGTCAAGAGTAAGAAAGTCGAGCAGGTATTTCTTATTCCACAAATTGGATAACGAATAAGCCGTGGACAGGCGCGCCACCTGCGCCAGCCGGTAGTAGTCCAGAGAATCGGCGTAGAAAACGGAGATTTTCTCCAGTTCTACACCGGACCAAAGACTGCCCTCGACCTTGCCGATGGTGACATCAACATTGTATCTTTTCTCCAATGTGGACGAGAGGCGATCATTGATGATTTTTTCGAGTCCACCGAAATGGAACAGATAGAAATACAAACCCAGTATTATCACCACCATCACAGCCGCGCCGTACAGGAGGATATTCTTGATTATCGTCATCGGTCGGTCCCCTCCCTGGCGATGATGGCCAAAGCGGCGGCATAACCGTCACCAGCCACGATTCCGACGTCTTCGATTACCCGTTTAATGAGCCGCTCATCGCCGCCGACATTGCGGGCGCCGAGGATATGGGAATGGAGCTGTTTGATTTTGTTTTCAATCATCAGCATGGCAATAATCGACAGTTCGCGGTCAACGATACTTACCTCGTCGCGCGAGAGCACCTTGCCGTAACCCTCGACAATCATCCAGCGGAATATATCGGGTGCGAAACTTTCCACCCTGGCTTTCAGGGGTTCATACATGTCGCCATAGACTCTCTGGCACAGGTTGACGCCGTCGTGAAACCATCGTTCGGATTCCTCGACCGACACCTTCTCCAGCTGCGGCGACGGCCCTTCGCCGGGGAAATGCTTCGCCAGTTGTTCGGCGGCGATGAGCATCCGTGGGAATCCCAGAAACAGGTATGACTGCAAGGTACATTCGTACAATGGTCGGTAGCCGACATCAAGGCGTCGGGCCATTTCCAGGGCGGCGGTCAGTACCGGCTCGTCCGCAATAGCCATAGCCGCCGAATAAAGGGCCAGTGTCCGCGGGCAGCGGTCGGTGTCCGGGTCAAAACCCGCCAGCGTGCGGCAAAACCGCTCTGTATCCACGGTACGATTCATTGTCTGAAGATAAGGAAAAAAAACGGCGGTTTGCAATGTCAAACTTACTACCTGAGGGCTTCGACCTGGCGCTCAAGACGGATAATAGTACGCCTGAGGGCGCTGAGTTCTTGAAAGAGCGCATCGGCGGTTTGCCGGGCATCAGCTTGCTCACGGTAATCAGGAAACGCGGTTCCCATGGTCGATGCTTCCATAGGCGCAATCTCAACCTGAATATAGTACGGCTTGTTGTGTCGGATGAACCCAAACTCTACCCGCGTTCCGGGGCGGGCCTCGATGATTCTTTTCTTCATATCGAAGGCTGATGTGATATCTTTCCGATTGAAGCTGAACAGCAGGTCCCCCTTGACAAGACCCGCCTTCGCCGCCGGGGTCGCCGGTCTGACACCAGTGACGACGAGTCCACAGTCAATATACCGGCGCGCACCGTTACCGGTACTGGCAAAGCCGACGTCGGATGTCAACTCGATGCCGGGAGTTATTTCGATCTCGGTGGTCGTAAGTCCTATAAAACCCGCCGGACGATTCCCACGCTGAAGCAGGTACTGCACGATGCCGGGCAATTGCTGAGCCGGGACTGCCAGGCTGGCCCCAGTCTGGGGACCGGTGCCCAGGCTGCCACTGATGATACCCACCAACTGACCGGAAAGATCGAAGACTCCCCCGCCGATAGTACCGGCAGTAATGGGGCTGGTGAACTGGATGGTGCCCTCGGGCCTGATACCGGCGCAGAAACCAAGTGAGGGACTGGCCGGCAGACCGTAGGCGTTGCCGATAGCCACGACCATCTGACCGGCGCAGAGATACTGACTGGCCAGCTTGACCGGCGTGCCTATTCTCGTTCCGAGTTCCAACAGCGCCAGGCCGGTCTGGTAATCAACACCTATCAGGGCGGCCGGGATCGCCCGGTTATTCTGAAAGACCATTATGCGGCCGCGCCCGATAACGGATGAGGCCGCCACCAGCACATGTCCGAGACTGTCGTAGATGATTCCGGATGATACCAGGCTGTGCACACTCTCGCCGATACCACCCGTTGAATTAAGGCTAACCGATTTCGATGCCTCGACCGTTACCACCGACCCGGACAACCCGTGAATAAGGTCGTTAAGCGCGGTCTCGATGGAGTAAAGAGAGCTGTCGGCGCCGAAGCCGGTGGCAGAAAAAAAGACCGCCAGGCAAATCGCAAGGCGAAGCACTTTGGCGGTCTTGGAGAAACTCGTTAGCATTTTAGTAACCTTTGTTTACCTCCCCGCTTGAGGACGATCCCGCCTGGATATAGACCCTGATTACGGGGCGAATCCGGTAGTAGTTCTTGACGAACGGTACCGGTTCGGCCGAGGCGGAAGACACTCGCGTGAGTCCGGTGGTACTGCCATAGGCACCGAACGTGCCATTACCGGAAAGGCTACTTGAGATTCTGTTGATTCTTTCGGCCTGTGCCATCTGACCGTCGAAAGACCAGTTCTTGTTCAGTTTCGCGGCCATATTGGGATTGTGCACCGGCTGCACGGTCAGATACGAATCATCCACGCGGGCACTGCCATCAGCAAAGCCGGGGCTGCCCGGGTCATCCTGAGGGCCGAAGGTCATCATCGTAACTACCACCACCAGACAGGCCGCCGCCAGTGCCGGTACGACCCTTGTCCAAGCGAAGACCGGCGGACTCTTGGGCAGATAAGCCCTGGTCCGGGTTTCGGCAAAACGCTCATGGGCGATACGATTAAGCACCTTGTTATTGAAGCCTTCCGAGACTTTCAGTTCCGGTATTTCCCCGGCGGCACCGAACATTGAGCGATAAAGCTCTTCTTCGCGGCGACACTCCTGACAGGTCGAAAGATGCTCGCTTACCGCCAGTTTTCGGCGTCCCCCCAGCTCATCATTACAATAAGCTGACAGGTAGGAGCGTGTTTTTCGACAACGCATTATATTCCTCCACTCTTGGTTTCAACTTCTCTCTAAGCATCATCCGTGCACGGTTCACCCGTGATTTCACCGTACCCAACGGGACATTCAAAACTTTGGCGACTTCCTCATAAGGAAGCTCCTGAACATCGCGCAGCAGGAACGCCGTGCGGTACTTCTCGGGCAGCCCGTTGATGGCCGAATTGAGCACCTCCGGCAGGCGGGTTGGGAGCTTCATCTCCACGGCGAACTCAGCCTCGTTCCCCTGCATCTCCGTAATATCGTAATGCCTGAACTTTTTGCGCTTGCGCAACTCGTTGCGGGCAAGATTCAGGCCGATGGTGTAAATCCAGGTTGACAGACAGTGCTTAAAATTAAACGACTGTCGATGCTGATAAACTCTGACAAACGTTTCCTGGACTACATCTTCAGCCTCTTCCCGCGATGAGAGCATACGGCCGATGACGTTCAACAGCCGGTCTTTGTAGCGGTCGACCAGTTCGTTGAAGGCCACCATATCGCCGTTCTGAACGGCTCTCATCAACCGAAAATCTTTGTCTTTTTCTGATTCCTTAGCCATTCGCTTCCTACTAAGTTGCAATTCTTATATATGATACCCGGAGGAACACTCAAAGTTCCAACTTTTTGCGCCGGACTCACCAGTAGTATATTGATTCACAACAACTTAGTCAACATAAACATATTTTGTGGCTGAACTGTCTAAAACTGTGTCCCCGGGCCGATTTTGCGGCCAGCCAGCGAATTCAACCGGTTTCAGGGCAGCCGGAACAGGTCGGGCCAGCCAGTCAGAGTAATCACCGTCCCCAGCACCATTAGAATACTAATCGGAATTGCCAGCGTTTTGTATACCTTCATCAGGTCGCTGCCAAAGTACTCATTGGTGAGAATCAGGCACAAGTGGCTCGGTGAGAGGATCACCCCCACAAACCCGGACAGATAGGCCAGCATAATCAGGGACGGTTCGGGAACCGGCTGATACAGAAATCCAGCCAGCAGAGCATATCCCAGACCCACGTATGCTGAGACCATACCGGTGAGAATCCCGATTGTAAAACAAACCAGAAATACTACCACTTCTTTAGGGAAATGGTACGTGGCGGCCAGGCCGGGAATGAAACCAACCGCTTCAGATAACTCAATCACCATCTGAAACGACAGCACTCCAAACACCAGCAGAATCAATTTCGGTGACAGTGCCTTTTTGGCTGATATCACCATGGCGGCGCGTGGGGGCCGAACGGCTACGATGAGTGCCAGCGCCGCAATCAGAATCGCCCAGGCCAGATCCATCTTGACCAGGCCGTAAAGGACTATCGCCAGCCCAATCGGCCAGAGGCTTTTCACGATACCCAGCAACGACGGCACAAACCGGGCACTCTGGCCGACATCCGGCTTAATCCGACGGGTGAACACCACCAGCCCTATGATAATCATCAGTACCGACAGCGGCATCTGCATCACCGATACCCGGGCCATAGGCAGACCGGTCACAGCTTCGGTCAGAATAATACCGGCGTAGATCGGCCAGAAGAACTCGGTGAAATGGCGAAACCAGTAGTTGGCGGCGACCTTGAATTCCGGGCTGTAGCAGCCGTCGCTGAGCACGTTGCCAACCAGGGGCGCCGACAGCAGCGCCCCGCCCGGCATCGGCATCAGTCCGATCAGCGGAGGCAGCAGCGTGACCGCCGTACGCCTGCCCCCCGGCAAGCCCTGCACGGCCGAAGAGAGCGTATTAAGAAAGTGCAGTTCCTTGAGCAAGGCGCCCAGGAAGGTAATCAGAATAACGACCGAGGTCAGCAGAATGAAGCTGTTTGACTGCACTAGATCGAGATAACCATACCAGAGTGGTTGCAGGCCGACCTGAAACAGCAAAGCCATGAGCAACCCGGCGCCAAGCAGGACGACTCCCACGGAGATATTCTTGCGCAGGGCAATGAGGATGGCGACAAAAATGAGTACCAGCTTGAGGGCGTCCATGCGAACCAATTAACCGGACACAGAGGTAAATGTCAAACCTTGACATTCGGCCGGACCGCCTTAGCTTACTTAGTGGTTGATGGCGGCGTGCCATTCGTCGCGCACGAACGTCCGCCTCAGCCGGGGACGACACTAATGGATAAACTGGTCACATCGATAAACGGCAAAATCGTCAGACGCGGACAGGACAAGATCTCCGTATTCGACAATTCTCTGCTATACGCCGACGGTCTTTTCGAGGCCTGCCTGGCTGTCGACGACCACATCGTATCTCTGAATGATCACCTTTCGCGCCTGTACCGGGGAGCGCGGGTTATGGGCATGAAGATTCCCATTTCGCGCCAGACGATGACTTTGTGGATCAGAGAAACGGTGAAGGCTCACCCTGACCGGATCAATAAGATTCGAATCACGGTGACCGCCGGTGAATCGGCGCGCTGGACGGGACGGCAGGGACAGCCGCAGGTTATCATCAGCGCCGCCCCGAACGTTTTTCCGAGCCAACCGTACCGTCTGCATCTTTCTAAGTTCCGGGTAGATCAGGATTCCATTTTCAGGCGCATCAAGACAATCTCATACGCTATTCATGCCGCCGCCCTGCGTCAGGCACGGGCGAAAAAGTGCGATGACGCCCTGTTGCTGAACGAAAAGGATCAGGTGGCCGAGGCCTCCTCGGCCAACCTCTACTGGGTGAAAAAGAACCGCATCTACACTCCTCCCCTTTCGTCCGGGTGTCTCGACGGCATCACGCGCCGAATCGTCATTCGGGATGGCCACCGGTATGCTGAGAAAGTCATTGAAAAAACCGGCACGCTCAAAGACCTGATCGCAGCCGACGAACTGTTTATCACAAGTTCCCTGAAACTGGTGGTTCCTGTAGTCAGTATCAAGACCGAGCGGTACAAGTATAGCTTCCAACCGGGTCCGGTTACAGAAAAGCTGCATACCCACTTCGTTCTCAAGGCGCGCCTGTGACCTATCGCTCAGGGCTACCCGGGCACACCTCCAAATTGTTTTAATTGACTTGGCTTTCGGCGCAGGGGAATTTACCTGAGTATGCAGAAAGTTGAAGTCCGCCAAATATGACTGGGGAATTGCCAATGAAGAAGTTTCTGTTTATCATCGTTACGCTCACGGCCATGCTGTCTGTCGGTGCATCGGCACAGGATTACGAGATGACCGGTCCCAGCACTCTGTACGATGTTCCCCCTCGGTGGCTAATTGACATCCCGACCGCTGGTACCTTGCCTCGGGCCAATTACCAGATAGGCTTTCGCTTTTACCCTGGCGGCGGTTCGATCGGCTTCACCGATATCGGCTTGTCCAACCGGCTGCAGCTGGGCATATCCTTCGGCGGCGAAGACGTGATAAGCAACAGGCATCCCAACTGGAATCCCCGGATCGAGTTCAATATAAAGTTCCGTCCTATCGATGAGCGTGATCACTTTCCGGGCGTAACGGTCGGATTCTGCTCCCAGGGGTTCGGCGCCTGGGACAGCGACTTCGACCGATATGCCTTCAAGTCGCGCGGATTCTTCGCGGTGATTAGTCGAAGTTTCTATTTCTATGACTGGACCGCCGGATGGCACGGCGGCGTCAACTACTCACTGGAAAACGACCTGGACGAAGACAAGGACCTCAACGGGTTCCTCGGCATCGACGCGACCTTCAAATACAACCTGGCGCTGCTGATGGAATATGATGCCGCTCTCAACGATGACAAGTCTTCCCTGCCGAACGGCAGCCCATACTCATTTGCCGGCAAAGGACGTGGCTACGTGAATATGTCGGTGAAGTGGCTCTTCTCTGAGAACCTCGAGCTGGAAGCTCTCATAAAAGATCTTCTGATCAACCGGAGAGAATCAGATACGATCACACGGGAGATACGTCTGACGTATATCGACCGTTTCTGAGGCAGTGCCACACCCACATCGATACGACATGCTGCGAAACAGACAGTAACCAAAGTCAGAGTTTTGTATTGATTCGTACGGTCGGTGAGGCTACAGACCGAATTTCTGCCAGCGATCCAGAACCATCTCCACGAAATCCCCTACCGCCGCGATCACTTTCTCGCGGTACTGTTGCGCCTGCTCCAAGTTGAAATTGGGGTATCCCTCTCCTTCCTTGTAAAGGAGAATAGAGCCGGGCACCGGGTAAACATCGGCTCCCGCGCGGTAGTAATAGGCCAGTTCCGGGTCATAGGCATCAGGATCGACCAGCGAGGGATCGATCGCCTGAATCATGGCCGTTTCATCGGTACCGGCATGACCGCCGTGATGGCCGAAAAACTCGCGGGTCATCTCGCCGCACAGTTCCCACCAGTGAACGACGGCGATGTTGGCTCGCCGCTCGCGGTGAAAATCTGCGGCCACTGTCTTCAGTGACGTGTTGTTCCCGCCGTGACCGTTCATAACAATAATATTGCCAAAGCCGGTATCGTGCAGCGAATCAAGGATGTCGCGGATTATCAATTCATAGTGAGCCGGGATGAGGGTCATCCCGCCGTTGTAGCGAAGGAGCGATTTGGTGATGCCGTAATTCAGAGTCGGCGCCACCAGAGCGTCGATGCGATCGGCGATAGCCAGCGCTATATCCTCGGGAATCTTGTTATCAGTTCCGATGCACGCCGAACCGTGCCCTTCGACGGTACCCACCGGCAGGATCACGGTTTTAGTTTTTTCGGGGACAAGCTCTTTTATTTTGAGCCAGTTGAGCTTCTGAAGTTCGCGTTCCATTCAGGGTTCCAGTCTGGCCAGAATACGTTCCAGAGCAACTTCCGTCTCGCGACCGGTGTTATCGTCACCCTCGAACCGGTACTGGTTGATATCGCGGGCCAGGATTTCCAGGTCGTCGGAGGTTTCCACGGCGTACCAGATTTCCAACTCCGTCCAGGCCAGTTTATTCTCGCTGAACGCCTGCGCCACCTCCGAGTAAATCGTCGGTGTTTTCCAGTCGAAATCGGCCAGGTTTATCTTGCTGTCGCCCGACATGCCGATGAGATAGTATCGTCCTTCGGGGGTGGGACCGAAGACGGCGTCGGACTTGTGCAGCATCTTCAGCATCAGCTTAAGCATCGACGTCGTAACGGTCGGGGTACGGCTGCCGATCACGATAACATCCTGGTAGCCGGTCTCGAAGCAGTCTTGGAAGACTTTCTGGATGCGGATACCCCAATGTTCTCGGTCGAGTTCGTAGGTCTGAAATTTCTCCGCGAATGCCTGCGCATTCTTTCCGGTCAGTTTGTTTTTGAGATAGTCGGTGACTATCTTGACCAGTTTCTTACGGTCGCTATCATCGATATAGTAAAGCCGGACATCGGCCTGCTCCAACCCGAGTGAGTTGCTAATGGTATCAGTTATAAAAGCCTGATGGAGAAATCGCAGATCGTCGCCCTTGATGGCCCCGAAATCCATCGAAGATCCGTCTTCGTATGGCTCCTGGATGCAGATTGCGATAACGGCGCTGTTTTTTTTCTTTGGTGGCATATGACCCTATCAGTACTGTTTTTTCCGCCGCTAATATAGGAGACGCCACCAAAGGAGTCAAGAACGGTTGGAAACAAAAATAAAAAAATTAAACTGTCATCCAATCTTTTGCAGAGCCGGGATTTTATCCAGCAGGAAGATAGAGATAATCTGCAACAGGTTGAAGAAAATCAACACGCCGACCGCCATCAACAATCCACCGGAAATGATCTCCACCGCTCGGAAGTGCCGCTTGATGAAACCAAAGGCACCTATCAAGTAGTTGAACAACAATGCCGTCAGGATGAACGGGACACCCAGCCCGGCCGAGTAAAACAGAAGCAGGATGATACCATTGCCCACTGAGCCCTGTTGGGCCGCGAGTGTCAGAATCGTACCCAGGATGGGACCGATGCACGGCGTCCAGCCGAATGCGAACGCGATACCGATAACCATCGAGCCGATCACCCCCATCTTCTTCTTACGGGTGTGGAAGCGCTTCTCGTAGTTGAGGGTCTTGATGCGAAAGACGCCGGCCAGGTGCAGACCGAAAACAAACACGAGGACTCCGGCTATCTTGTTGAATATCGGCAGGTTGTCCTGCAGCAGGCTGCCCAGCTTGGTAGCGGTGGCACCCAGCAGAACAAAAACAAGCGAGAAGCCCAAAACAAAGAAGACGGTGTTGATAATAACCTTACTCAGGTGCGAACGCGTCTTGTTTTTGTCCGTCAAGTCTTCAAGTGATACGCCTGATATGAATGACAGATAACCCGGGATCAACGGCAAAACGCACGGTGACACAAAAGATAGAAGTCCGGCCAGAATGGCGGTAGGTATTTCAACGGTGGGTTGATCGAACAATGCTGCCTCGCTTTAGAGTAATTAGTTATTTTACTGGTTTAACAAAGAAAGGCCCGGAAGGTTTACTTTTCAACCGTTTTTTTGAACTGGGCCACGATTTCGTGTTTGAGTAAGGCCAGAAGCTTGACATCGTCGATTTTGGCGGCGATTCTCTCGGCAAGTCTATCGGCCAGTTCAGCCGTGAACTCCCGCGTGAAAATCTGCATCTGCTCGGACGTCAGGTCCTCGAGCTTCTCATCCCACTCCATGCGCCCTGATTTCCCTTCCCCCTGCGGCTCCGTCTCGCTGATAACGATACTCTCCGGCTGGTCGGCGTTTATTTTCTCGACCTCTTTTTTGAACTCTTCGATAAATTTCTCTACCCCGGTACCTTTCGCCGATTGGTCCGGAGTGCTGGTCGATGCCGGCGGCGAGGTGATGGGATCAACCATAGCCGAAGGATCGGTGACCGACAGCCCGACGCTCTGGTTAGGATCGACCTTGCTCGGCGGCTTGTTACCGGGAGCGGACGGCTGATTATCAGAGCGCATCTCATTTACAAACCATTCATAGTCGTGAGATGCGTCCGAGTCGCCCGGATTGAGGCTGTCGGGATCGCTCAGGCCGTATTGGTCATGTATGATATCAAGCTTGCCGGTAGTGCCCGTAGAAGGCGGCGCTTTCGATTTGGGTTTCTGGACGATATCGGTGCTATCACTCTCGATCATTATTGACTCGACGCGGCCGCTGTCGGAGGCTTCATCATCAGCGTCGGTCGCGGATCCCAACCCGACCATTTTGTCGGAATTCGGTTTCTTCGCTGTTGACGGCGGCATCACTGTCTTATCCATGACTTCTGAGTCCGTTACCTGAATCTGGTCCAATCCGAGGGCGGCATCCAGCATCTCGTCTTCCAGACTGATGTCGCTGAGCGGGTCGGCTTCGGCCGGTCCGTGCGTGGCCTGGTTCTGACCCGCAAAAACCATGACCTTCTGCAGAAAAGACCGTGGATCGAGCGGCTGTGGGACAAGGACTTCGTCGGGAAAAGGCAGATTCGTCGCTTCGGCGTCACTGATGAGCAACATCGGCAGCGATGCTGTCCGCGGCTCCTGCTGGAGCCTCTCATAGAATGGACGACCGGAGGCGGCCAAGTCCGAGCCGACTACAAGCAGATCGGGACGCGTGAACTCAATGACTTCCAACGCCTTATCGGACGTGGACACCGAAATAACCTCGAATCCGTTCTGCCGGAGAATCGATTCGGCGGCGTTGCGAACGGCATCGGAGGCTTCGGCAATGAGAATTCGTTTGTGCATGGTCAAATAGCTACTTCTTCATGTTCTTGCGGGATAGTTCGGATGATGCCTCATCGAGGAATTTGCGCTCGGTCTTGCTCAAATTCTCGATCCCGACCTCGTTGATCTTATCCAGTATCGCATCAACCTTTTTCATTATGTCTTCGGCCTGTTGCCGGTTTTTCTCCAGCTTAACCTGCTTGCGTTTGTAGCGCAAGTTTTTTATCCGTGAGCTAAGCAAACCCTTGCGCCAGTCTGCTTTCAGGTAAAGGAAGGCGAAGATTATGCCGCCGAGGTGCGCCATGTGGGCAATATTACCGCCGGAGAACAGAAAGCCCAGCAACATCATACCTGGTATAGCCCATTTCACTTTGACGGGAAAGAGAAAGTAGATGTACAGCATACGATTGGGAAACATCATCCAGTAAGCGACCAACACGCCGTAAATGGCCGCCGAAGCACCGATAGTGGGATAAGGCTGGGATGAGTGGGCAATCAGGGTCAAAATCGACCCAGCCAGACCGGCCAAAATATAGAACTTGCCAAACGACTTGCTGCCCCACGTCCGTTCGATTTCGGTACCGAACATCCACAGTACGAACATGTTGAAGAAAATGTGGCCAAATCCGCCGTGAAGGAACATATAGGTCAATGGCTGATAAAGCCGGTTGGGAAAGTCTGAGAAAAACTCGCCGGGAATCAGACCCAAAGCCCTGGTCATCTGTGGGTACATCGACTGAAGGATAAAGACGGCAATATTGCCTATCAGCATCACCTTGATGAAAGGTGATATGATTCCCGGGCCGAACCCAAAGCCACGGCGCGGGGACTGATTATTGAAAAACTGTTTCTGGCTCATCTTTATTACCTATCGGCACTAATCGCCATATTTTACATAGCCTCTCCGGCAGCATCTTGCCGGCTATGTGTGTCAGCACTCTTCGTTTTGCTCGTCTTCACCCGGAAGACGTCGGGTCGGGATCCCTCAGCCGCCGACACCAAATTTAGGAAACACCTTGGTCACCAGCACCAGCCAGACAACCAGGAAGACCACCAGCAGAGTGATGTCAATCCAATTCATGGTCTCTACCTATAATAAGCAATTAATTGTACAAATTCTATCGAAAACGAACTCGGTCGATTTAAACCAAATGTGCCCTCCCGGTAACCGAAAAAAGGCGATCTTCGGGAAGCGGCATTCGAAATCAATTACAGCAAAGCCGGCGCAGGACAATCATCTGAACCGGCTTTACAGTCTATAGGATAGCGGCGGTAGATCAGGCAAGAACCTCGTTCAGACGTTGAATCAACTGCGCTTTGGGGATTGCGCCGACGACGTCCGCCACGACTTCGCCGTTCTTGAAGAACAGCAAAGACGGGATAGACATGATGTTGTACTTGGCAGCAGTGGCACCATTTGAGTCAACATCCAGTTTCGCCACTTTCACCTTCTCAACATACTCAGACGCAATCTCCTCAAGAATCGGCGCGATCATCTTGCACGGTCCACACCAGGTAGCCCAAAAGTCAACAATCACCGGCTTATCAGATTTCAGCACCTCTTCTTCAAAGGTCCCGTCAGTAACGTGGATTGGCTGGCTCATTCAAATCCTCCAAAATTATATTAAATGCAAATTCTTACTAACTGACCTACCATAACAACCCAGTTTATTAACAGTTCCAGAAAATATGATTGTCACAGCAGAAGACTGTTCCAGTATAAATCCTGTTTTTTTAATTATCAACAGTAATCTTCCCGCCTGGTGACCATCAAGCAAAAATCGGCAGGTCGGCGCACTATTTGTTACGCCGGCTGTGCCAAATCGGTTGTCTTTGGCAACGATTGGGCTATATTTAGCCTTCTTACGGAGTAAGGTATCTTGAGAGTATTGCTGCAGAGAACACTGGGAGTTGAAGTCTGGATTGATGGCAAGTTGCACAGCGCGACGGGCCGCGGTTTGCTGCTTCTGTTTGGCACCCACGTCGACGACACCGAGGAGTCGTGCGGGCAACTGGCCGACAAAGCGGTCAATCTGCGTATTTTCGAGGACGCCGAGGACAAGATGAATTTGTCAGCCCTTGACATGGAAGCCGAGATAATGATTGTCTCACAGTTTACGCTTTACGCCGACACTCGCAAAGGGCGCCGTCCCGGTTTTTCCGAAGCAATGGAGCCGGCTGAGGCCGAGAAGCTGTACAAACGATTTATCGAATTAGTCGCGGCTTCCGGCCTGACCGTCAAGACGGGTGTTTTCGGCGCCAAAATGGATGTCAAACTGACCAACCACGGACCGGTAACAATTCTCCTGGAACATGGAATATAAGTATCTCAAGGCACTTGCCGTTCGTCGGCCCATAGTCCTCGGTTCGGGCTCCCCCCGACGGGTGATGCTTCTGGAGGAGACCGGTATCGAGTTCAGACAGGTAATCCCTCAACTGGCCGAGGTGCAGCTACCGGGCGAGCCACCGTATGATTATGCAGTGCGACTGGCGGAGGACAAAGCCAGGTGGGTTGCCGGCCGCGTCGAAGATGACAAACTGGTGATTGGTTGTGATACGATTGTCGTGCTGCAAGATCGTGTTTGTGAGAAGCCCGGTGACGAGCGCGAGGCGCTCGACACTCTGTCCCTTTTATCCGGAAAGGAGCACGTCGTTTGCACCGCCCTGGCCATAGCTTCCGCCGGTGAGGTGGTAGCATCGGGGTACGAACTAACGTGCGTGTTTTTCAACGAGGTTACCACCGAGCGGATCGAGCAATACATTGCCACCGGTGAGCCTCTCGACAAGGCGGGAGCCTATGGCATACAGGGGATGGGGGCTTTTTTAGTTGACAGAATCGAGGGCAATTTAGATAATGTAATCGGCCTTCCGAAGTGTCTATTGGATCGAATGGCAAAAGAAGTTATTGATAATCATGAGGTTTGGCGTCATCATTGACAATGGGTGAGATAGAGACAAAACTTGGCGAGCTTTTGAGGCTGGAGAGAGAACGCCGGGGAATATCCCTGGAGGATCTCTCGTTACAACTCAAGATCAGCGAGAAGAACCTTCAATACATCGAAACCGGTGATGTCGGAAGTCTACCTTCTCCCCTGTATTTCAACTTGTTTTCCAAGTCATGTTGCGATGTGCTAGGTATCGACCACGCCCGCACCCTGGAGGCCATCGAGCAAGAGATACAGGAAGCACCGGCTTCATCAAAAGATGAGACCGGGGCCGATGCGGACTCCGAGGCCGATCGCTCCCGGCAGCCGTCAGTCGACATCCAGGAAGCCGAAGGCGGCGATCAAAGCGAGAAAAGCTACATCAAAAAACTTATCTATCTTTTCGGCGGCATCGTCGTGGTGTTCATCGCTTTCATGGTCTTTTTCCAAATCATGTCCAATGACGAAGGCACCGACAGCGAGCCTGCCATCGAAGATCGGGCGGTCGAGGAAACCAGCCAGCCGACTGCCGAGCCGAAACAAGCCGATTCTTCGACACCCTACGACTGGAACGTGGAGGAATACCAGAAACCGCAGGCTTTGAAATTGCGCCTGATTCCGCGAGCCGAGAGCTGGTCGACCGTTCTGGCCGATGGCGATACGGCCATATTTCGCAATCTCATACCGGGGCGTGTCTATAATGTCGAAGCGGCATACCGACTGCAGATTTCAGTTGGCATCCCGCGTGTGGTCGATATCGAGTTGAACGGCAAGTCTTTGGATCTCGTCAACCCGGAGACCAGGCGGATTTCCCGGGTGATTATAAACCAGATGAACCTGGCGCAGTTTCTCAACCCACCGCCCAAGCCTGAAGAATCAACGCTACAAAAACCTCCCGATGCAGCAGTCGGTTCCGGTGCATCAGACCGACCGACCACCGATACATCGCAGGCGGTCTCCACCGAGGAGGCAGATGGCGTATGAGCATCAAGAAATTCCTCGCGAAGATTAAGCTACAGCAGATGAAAAACAGACTGGAGTCGGTGTCGTTCGAGTTCCCTCTGGCGCTAAGGCAGCCACGTAAGGTTTTAGTCTGCCTTCCCCGAGGATTGCGGGAGTTGACCGTGGTCAAGCAGTTCCTGCCGACCATCACGGAGTTGTTCAAACCGGCTGAAGTGACATTGCTATCCATGCCAGGCATCAAAGTTCACGACATCTATCCACGCAAAGGGTTCCATATCCTTTCTCCTTCAACGGACCAACTCACCTGGTCGGGTCTGCCCAAAAAAAGTTACTTGAAAACGCTGCAGGACGAGAAATACGACCTCGTGATAGACCTTAATCTGGAACAATCCACATTTACTTCCGGTATACTTCTGAGTTTTCCCAAAGCCCTCAGAGTGGGGCGCGGGAATCATCTGGGGGAACCATTCTATAACCTTGAGATAAAAACCAAGTACTTGCGTGACGAACGGAACATCTATCGCTCGCTATTCGAGATGCTGGCGATTCTAAAAAACAGTAGAAATTAGGGTGACTTACCGCCACTATAGATACGGTACTCGATTGGAGGAACAGTGTACTTAAAACAGCTTGATATTCTCGGCTTCAAGTCATTTGCAAATAAAACAACTATCACGTTTTCCAGCGGAATCACATCCATCGTCGGCCCCAACGGCTGTGGCAAAACGAATATTCTCGACTCCCTCAGATGGGTGCTCGGTGAACAAAAAATCTCACTGCTACGCGGCAGCAAGATGGAAGAGGTTATTTTCAACGGCACCCGCGACGCCAAGCCACTGGGCATGGCCGAAGTAACGCTGACGCTGGTTAACGATCACGGCGTGCTGCCTACCGAGTACAATGAAATTCAGATTACCCGCCGGTTGTTCCGGAGCGGCGAATCCGAGTACCTGCTCAACAAGGTCCCCTGCCGGCGCAAGGACATCACCGAACTGTTTTTCGGCACCGGCGTCGGCCCCCATTCCTATTCAGTAATTCAACCGGATATGATCGATGCGGTCATTTCGGACAAGGCTGAAGAGCGGCGCTTCCTGTTTGAGGAAGCAGCCGGCATCACCAAGTACAAACAGCGCAAGAAGGCGGCGCTGAGAAAGCTGGAAGCGACCGAGAACGACCTGCTTCGCCTGCGGGACATCTATGCCGAAGTCAAGACCCAGGTCAACTCCCTCAAGCGCCAGTACAAGAAGGCGGAAAGATACCAGGATGTCAGGGACGATATCAAAGCCTGGGACCTCTACCTGGGATCAAAGCACATCAAAACGGCCGACCAAAACAAAAGAGAATTGAAAGCACAGATCGACACCCTGGCCAGTCGGTTGATCAACCGGGAAGCGCAGATAGACGGCGTCTCGGCGCAACTCGAGACCGACCGCAAGGAGCAACTTGATCTGGAGCAGACTTTAAGTGAGATCAGCAGCGAAATATACGATATCTCTGAACGCGCTCACGCCATTGAAAATCAGATCTCGGTGCTCAGGGAGAAAAAGGCCAACGCCCATACTCTGATCGAGCGCGACTCCGATGACATCAAGGCGCTGGAAGCCCGCGCCCAGATCCTCAGCGAACAGACCAACCAGGAACGAGAGAACCTGAGTAGGCATCGACAGGAACTGGAACAGATCCGCATACAACTGGAAGAAACCGAAACAGCGCAGGCGGAAGCTGACAGAAATCTTCTGGGTGCCCGGGCCTTGAAGGACCAGGAGAACGGCAAGCTCCTGGAGTTGGAAGGCAAGCTGTCTTCGGGCAAAACCGAGGATGTCAGCCTCAAGCAGCAGCAGGAAGAACTGAACGAGTTACTGACCGACAGGACAAGACAACTCGATGAAAACCGTGAGTTGCAGACCCGCCTGCTTTCGGAACTTCAGCAGCATCAGCAACAGCGCGATGAACTCGCCGGTCGCAAGACCGAGTTCGAGGCATCCCAGAAGAGACTTTCGAACGAACTGGAGTCGCTGGTCGAGAAAAACGAGGAATATACCACCGAACTTTCAGGCGTGAGCGCATCTATTGAGGCGTGCCAGGCGCGCAAGAACCTGCTCGAAGATATGATGCTGCACTACGAGGGCTACCAGTCCGGCGTGGTGGCGGCTATGGAGGTTCAGGATCGCTGGCCGGGAATCGCGGGTACGGTTGCCGACAAATTCGTACCGGTGGAAGGGATGGAGATCGCACTGGAGGGTGCCCTGGGTGAAATATCGGGCTTTCTTATCTGCCACGACCGCACCACCGCCGAGAATATTGTCGCCTATCTCAAAGCCGAGAAGAAGGGCCGCATCGGCATCCTCGTCGAGGATACCGGTACGCTCAATCCGGTCGTCAAGCGCCCGGAAATCGACCGTCCCGAATTCGTCGGTTGGCTCGACAGTTTCATCACCACCGAGGAAAAGCATCGTCCCCTGATGCACGCCGTATTGGCCCGCGTGGCTGTATTCAAGGCCGATACTTCCCCACAGGAAATTCTCCGGCATCTCCCCTACGGCTTCTCGGCCGTTTCCACAGACGGCATGGTCTATGGTCAGCACATTATCACCGGCGGCAGTGATGACGGCTTCCCGCTGTTCCGTCGCAAAGAAAAGGTGGCCGAGCAGAACGCGTTGCTGGAAGAATTGAACCGGAAGCTGGAAAATCTACAGCAGGAGAAAAACCAGGTCACTATCCGTATCGCCGAGGTTCGTGCGGAGTCCGGCGAATTGGCATCCAAACTCGAATCGCTGGCCGAAGACCTCGTCGCAGCTCAAAAGATAGTGGACGAGCGCACGTACAACCTGCGGTCTTCCGAAAGTGACACCCAGCGGCTGCAGCGTGAGTATCAGGCGGACAGAGAAAAGCTGGAACGGATAAGAAATCGGCAGTGCTCACTGGAATTGGATTACAACCAACTGGCCTATCAGAAAGCCACCCTGGTGGAAAACATCAGCTCGGCCGGGAGAGAACTCGGAGATTTCGAACTGGCCGCCACCCACGGCGCCGAACGTGTCTCCAGCCTTCAGGTGAAGATGGTTGAGGCCCGCAGCAAAGTGGAGCAGACCGAAAGCCGCATCGCTCATCAGAACGAACTTCAAACGGACATCAGTCACACCATTACCAGTAAGAGCTCAGAGATTGAAGGCGCGCACACAGAAATTGACGGTTCTTCCAGCCGCGTGACGGAACTCGAAGGGGAGCTGAAGAACGTTTTCGACCTCCGCACTGAAGCGACCTCCAAGCATCGTGGGCTGAAAGAGAAACAGGCCCACATCTTTGAACTCCTATCGGGCAAGGAGGAGGCCCTCAAATCCCTTCGCCGGGAACGGGACGAAGCCACTCGCCAACAGCATGAACTGGACATTAAGCTCACTACGATGGAGTCCGAGATAAACTCGATCACAGAGCGAATCCACGAGGAATATCAGGTAGACCCGGCAACCGTGGAAGTGACCTGCCCCAACGAAGAAATCGCCGACGAGCAGGCCCGCGAGCACCTCCACGAGCAGAAAGAAAAACTCAAGACTTTCGGGGCCGTAAACCTGGTGGCTCTTGAAGAGTACAAGACAACCAGTGAGAGAGAGAAGTTCCTGAGGGAGCACCTCGATGACCTCACCACGGCCAAGACAGACCTTCAAACGACTATCGGTAAGATCAATCAGACGGCGCGCCAGATGTTCCAGGAGACGTTCGCCCAGGTCAAGATCAATTTCCGTAATCTGTTCATCGAGCTTTTCACAGGCGGCGAAGCCGACTTGCGGTTGGAAGACCCGACTAACCCGCTGGAATCCAATATCGAGATCATCGCCCGTCCCCGGGGCAAGAAGCTTTTGTCGATTACCATGATGTCCGGCGGCGAGCGCGCCCTGACAGCTATCTCACTGCTGTTCTCACTGTACCTGGTGAAACCGTCACCGTACTGCATTCTTGACGAGATCGACGCACCGCTCGACGACGCCAACTGCAAACGATTCCTGAAGATGCTTGACAGTTTCTCCGCCCATACTCAGTTCATTGCGATCACGCACAACAAGATCACGATGGAAGCTGCGAAGAATCTCTACGGTGTCACCATGGTGCAGCCGGGCATCTCCCAGTTGGTGGGAGTGCGGTTCTCGGATATCACCCAGGACGAGAAGTCCGGTGAGGTTCTGATCGACATCCAGGCTGCCCAGACGGAACCGCCACCGGAGTTTGAAGAGGAGCCGGTTGACCTTCCCCCCGCCATCGCCGAACGAGTGACCGGCCAGGTTAACACCGAGGATCTCGACAGCAACGCTTAGGTCGCCGGAAAGCCATGTTGAATTCATTCGAAAAGCTCCGGCGGTCGCTGAGTAAAACCAAGGCGAGTATCCTGGGCAAGATTACACAGGTCGTATCGAGGCGGAAAATCGATGATGACCTTCTTGACGAAATCGAACAAATTCTAATTGAGGCCGATGTCGGCGTAAAAGCCACCATGCGGCTTATTGAAAGCGTCCGGGAATCCGCCCACGCCAACAAACTCACCGAGGGCGAGGATATAATTAATCTGTTACAGCAGGAGATATCAAAGCTGCTCGGCCGCGACAGCGCCGAGGCCGAGGTGGTCTCCCCCGTCAAGCCGGCGGTCTGGTTGATTGTCGGGGTGAACGGGGTTGGCAAAACCACCACCATTGGTAAGCTGGCAACCAGGTTCGCGGCATCCGGACAGAAAGTGCTTATCGCGGCGTGTGACACCTTTCGCGCGGCCGCCATCGACCAGATAACCATCTGGGCCGAGCGCAGCGGCGTGGACATCATCAAATCCCAGGAAGGCGCCGATCCGGCTTCGGTGGCGTTCGATGCCGCCAGAGCTGCCAAGGCACGGGGCGCTGACCTGCTGATTGTCGACACGGCCGGACGCCTGCACACCAAAACGAACCTGATGGAAGAACTTAAGAAGATAAGACGGGTCGTAAACAAAGCGTTGCCCGACTCACCGGTGCTTAGCAAGTTGATTATCGATGGTTCGACCGGGCAAAACGCCCTCAACCAGGTACGTGTCTTCACCGACGCCGTTGGCTGCGATGGCCTGATTATCACCAAGCTCGACGGAACCGCCAAGGGTGGCGTGCTGCTGGCTATTGCCGAAGAACTGGAGGTCCCGGTTGATTTCATCGGACTGGGAGAAAGCGTGGATGACCTGCAGGAGTTCAACCCGGAACAATTTGCCAAGGCTCTGTTTACTCAATGATGACATTTAACGTTGAAACAAAAACACGCGAGGAACTGGTTGACGTTACCTCGCTCGTGCAAAAAGCCGTATCCGAAAGCGGCGTCGACAGCGGCATAGCGATCTGTTTCGTCCCCCACACCACCGCGGCGGTCACCATCAACGAGAACGCCGACCCGGATGTCCGGCGCGACATAATCTACAAGCTACGCAAGGAGATTCCTCAGAGCGAAGGATATCATCACAGCGAAGGCAACTCCGACGCCCACATCAAAGCGTCGCTCATGGGCTTCTCCGAACAGATCATCTTCGAAGGCAAACGCCTGGTGCTGGGCACCTGGCAGGCCGTCTACTTCTGTGAATTCGACGGACCGAGGCGCCGCCAACTGATCGTCAAGGTCCTGCCGGATGCTTAAGGTCAGGATAATCGCCCTGGGCAAAAACAAGGGCGACTGGATCGAAGGCGGCTGCCAACATTTCCTGAAACTTCTCTCCCGCTACGCGCGCCCGGAACTGGTGGAACTGCCCACCGTCAGGGCAACCTCCGGCCTGTCACCAAAAGAGATACTCAAGAAAGAGGCCGCCGCGATCGACAAGCACCTTGGCACCGGGATGGTCGTTGTTCTTTCTGACCGGGGGGATAAATTCGACAGTCACGCCTTCGCCAAAAGACTCGAACAGTGGCAGGTCACCTGCGGCGGGACAATTCAATTTGTCATCGGTTCCGCCCGGGGGCTGGACGAATCGGTACTTGGTCGCGCCGACCTGGTGCTGTCTTTATCGGAAATGACTTTCTCTCACCAGTTGGTTCGCCTGGTTCTCCTGGAACAACTCTACCGCGCTTTCTCTATTCTCCATAACACCGACTATCACAAATAAGAAACGCTCGGCGGAATAAATCCACCGAGCGTTCCTGAGGAAAGAATAAAATGAGGGACTATTTTTACTTCAGGAGTATCATCTTCTTTGTCTGGCTGAATTCGGTGGCGTTGAGACGATACAGGTAGATACCGGAGGCGACGTCATTGCCGGTTGCGTTGGTGCCATCCCACTGGACTGTAATGTTGCCAACGTCGCCTGAACCGTTGAAGCTGCGCACCAGTTTCCCGTTAATGTTGTATACATCAAGTCTCCAATCCGTCACCTTCGGCAGCGAGAAGCCAATCGTGGTGAGAGGATTGAACGGGTTGGGGTAGTTCTGCTGCAGCGAGAACTCACTCGGCAGGACGCTGCCTTTATATACGGTGCTGTATGGTCTTCCCTGGTAATCAACAACCTCGACGCGCGACAGCTCAAGGTAGCCATCGCCGGTGACCGGGACTTCCACCAGCTCTCGATAGCCGCTCTTGATGCGTTCGCTACCGAAATCGAAGATAAGGACGCGCAACTGATTGTCCACTACTGCCTGGAGCATGGTCATACTCCGGGTATCGGAGGTCAGGTGCGGGTCACCGAGCTGGACGTCGCCCTTGATGTCATAGACAAACAGGGCCGCCCCGATGTCATCAGTCGCCTGGGTTATCACTTTCATAACGCCGTTATCAAGCGAATTCGACACGACCAGTTCATCCTGGTAAGGCGTCAGCTTGACCACCGGGTCGGCATCGCCCACAATAACCCTGACCAGCAGAACGAGGTCGGCAACAGTGAGAGTCAGGCCATCGGCATTGACGTCTGTAGCGGCAATCTGGCCGGGGATGTTGATTGTGAAAGCCATCAGACCGTAGATAAAGTAGTTCGAGAATGTCACAGCGTCGGCAATCTCGTACGCTACGTTGTTTAGATTAACGTCACCGCGATCATCGAGGGTATCGGGGTGAATCACGCAGATACCGCCGTTGATAAACTCTACACACCTTATCGGAAAGGTCTTGTCGCCCACGAGACAACTATCGCCGGAACCGAGGCCAAACGGACGGTTTGCTTCCGGGAAATTGACATCGTCTTCCTCATCCCACAACAGCAACATCTCGGGATTGTAAATCCGGGTATCAAGGTAGTAATCCAGGCCGCTGGGGCTGGAGAAGCTGTTATCGCCACAATCGAACCAGATGAACTTAATGGGCAGGAACTGGTCCCCGAGATTCTGGTCATTGGCCACCAGGAACCTGATTCGAACCAGGACGCCGTTGGGCTCAAAGGCTGAGGCCGGTGGATGCAGAGCGCCGTTGTTCTGGTCGGCAATACCGACAAACCGGACAAGTCCCGGAGGACAGGCCGTGCCGCAATTGGCCGAGTTCAGACGGAAGGTGAAGTACTCCCAATCCTCGGCGGCGCCGCCTTCAATAACGGCCGCCTGGAAGGCGATTACAGAAACATCGTATGTAATCAGCAGGTCAAAGCCACCGATCGGCGTCTTCGACTCGATATTTATCGAAACTTCCTGCACCACGCCCACGGGGGTGCAATCACCACCGTCTATGCTCACGCGCAGGCAGACATCGCACTCTTCATCAGCTTCGACGTTTACGAAGAACGATCCGGTGGCGGTTTTACAACCGTCGTTGACTTCGAAACAGAACTCATACACGCCGAGCGTATCGGGAACGAAGCAGACAACGCCGCTATCGGTCGTAACGGCATCATAAGCGCCGGCCACGCCGCAGGTCTGGGTTAATGTAACCAGAGACTCCGAATCGGTGCCGAAGATGCCGTCAACACAGACCGCATCCGTATCCTGCGGACAGCGATACACGGTAACATCCATCGGAAGCACCAGCGTGGGCGCCTCGTCATCGGAGATGTTCACCAGTACCTGGCAGGTATCGGCGCCGCAGTCATTATAGCCGATCACTTCCAGTTCGTAATGTCCGGCGGAATCGACCGGGAAGGTTACAAAGCCGGCAGAGTAAGTGCCAAATGGATTAACATTGACATTCACACCCGTTCCGGTAACCTCGACCGGAATGCGGATGGAATCAACCGCCTGCAGACACAGGACGGTATCGATTTCAGGAGGACAGACCACTTCCGGCGGCACACCCATGTTGACATGCAGCGTAAACTCGCAGGTGTCCGTCGAGCAAAGGCTGGCGGCGATGACGGTTATGGCGTAATCACCGGCGCCTTCGACATACACGCACAGGCTGTCAATGGCCGGGTTATAGGTCCCGTCGGGAAGTACCGTAACCTCGGCGTCCTCGGGAGTAATGGGGACTTCCACGCACACATTGCCCGGGCCGCAGGCATAGACGGTGACGTCTTCCGGACAGGTGATATCAGCATAGTCGCCCTCGACAACGGTCACATACACCGTGTCGGCGCCGAAAGCGTCACAGGCATCATAAGCGGTGATTACCACCGTCGAGATACCGAATTCAGTCGGCGTCAGGCAGAGCGTGGATCCGTCGATAGTGCCTACCGACGCTACGACGGAATCGATATTAGCATCGGCATCCGTGACCGTAAACGGCAGACACACTTCGGTGAGTTCGCAGGTTGTCAGGGTGGTATCATTGGCGGCCGTCACTACGGGAGCGCTGTTGTGAACAGCTTTGATCGTGAATACGCAGCTCACGTCGCCACAGACCCCCATAGCCGTCATGGTCATCAGGAATGAACCACCCTGCAGGACCGGCACGTAGAGCTGACCCTGACTGATGTAGGCCGGGGACGCCACATAGACACTGTCGACCGACGCCGAGACCTCGTAGTCGAGAATCAAAGTGTCAGGACCGCAAAGCAGCACATCGACATCGTTCGGGCAGGTGATACTGACTGCCTCGGTTATCTCAACCTGGACATTGGCCAGGCAGGTGTCTTCGTTGCATTCGGCAACGGCAATAACTTCAATAGTATAAAGACCGGCTGTGTCGGCGACGAAGCAGACATTGCCGCCCTGGAAAGTTCCGTAACT